>NZ_JBSSAH010000006.1:0-125944 GCF_054058415.1 Thermostichus sp. MS-CIW-38
CTGCTACGCCGGTCATAGCACCAGTAAGGACGAAGCATCGTGTCCTCGCCTTTTATCCCGACCCTCACCCTGGATAGTGGTGAGTGGATAGTGACCAGCCACTAGTCACTAACAGAAGGCGGGGCTTCCCGCCGGTCTAGCTAACAAAGCCAATCCCCAAAGATCGAAAATGGCCCCCTGGCTGCGCCTCAGCCCCTCCATCTCTCCTGCAGCTTGAGCTCCATCTGCAGATCCCGCGCCGGGACAGGGTCAGCTTCCAGTCTTGCTGCCCATCTCGGCAGCTTGGATCAAGGCCCTGGCTCGCTGTTGATCCAACTTGGCTTGCAAGCGCTCTTGCTTGTCGCTGCTGGTATTCAAAACTTTGCTTGCTTCGTCCAAGAGGGCCTGAGCCGCTGCCTTATCCACTTTTTCACCCCGCTCTGCTCGGTTGACCAGGACGGTTACCTCGTTGTTTTCGACTTCTGCAAATCCGCCCATGACCGCAATGGCCGACCACTTTCCATCGGCTTTGACCCGCATAACGCCATTGCCGATAGCAGTTAAGAGGGGGGCGTGCCCGGTGAGAATGCCCAATTGGCCCGAAGTGGCAGGGAGGATCACTTCCTCGCTGGGGGCATCCCAAACCGTGCGGTCGGGGGTAATCACACGAACCATCAGCGTCACGACAGATCTCCTGAAAGCTTGAGCACTTTCGCGTCGACGGTGCGGAGCACCCTGGTTTCGATCCTAGCGGATTAGGATCCCTGCAGCTTTGCCTGGTTCCCCTTTTGTCTTTATTCTCTCGGGGCAGCCACACTTAACCTGGACATAACCTTGCCTTTACTTCAGACTGGGAGGCAAGCGCTAAGGTGTTGTCGGGAACACTTATCTCATGCCCCAACCTCAGCATTGACGGCCAGCCCATTGCTGTTGGTTTGCAAGGGGGAGCCCAACGACTGGTGCGCCCAGTTTTCCTAGCGGAGCCAGCCTATGCCTGAAGCGATGCCTAGCCATTTTGCTGCCGGCCTGTCCACACGGGAGCGCCAACTGCTGGAAGACCTCTACCGCAGCCGCAGTTTATCCCCCTACACTCCTGGCCAGGTTATCCCTCTGTTTCCTGAGGAATGGGTGATCGTCTGTCGGGGCGTGGTACAGTTGACCACCCTCTATCCCAATGGCGGTGAGGCGTTGTTGGGGTTTGCCGGCCCCTCCATGCCCCTGGGATCCCCGCTGACGATGCTGGATCCCTACCAAGCTAAGGCTTTGACGGCAGTTGATGTGCTGCGGCTGCCGGCAGCAGAGGTGGAAGCCTCAGAGATCCTGAGTCAAGGGCTGCTCAAGCAGGTGGTGCGTCGGCTGCGCCAAACCGAAGCATTGCTCGCCTTGGCCGGACGGCGGCGGGTAGAGGATCGGCTGCGCCAGTTGCTCTCCCTTTTGGCTGTGGAGCTGGGATCCCCGGTTGCAACAGGGGTGCGCCTGCAAGTGCGCCTTACCCACCAGGACTTGGCCAATGCCATCGGCACTACCCGGGTCACCATTACCCGTCTCCTAAACCGCTTTCGCCAGCAGGGCTGGGTTGCGGTGGACAAAAACCGGCACCTTGTCATCAAACTCGCCCACGCTCCGTAAAACCTTTAGAAACTGAGCAGGATCTGCTCCTAGGGCATGGCTGAAAGCTGGCAGTTTTTGGCTCGTAGTTAACTGCTGGGAGATGGAGCTGACGGGAGTCGAACCCGTGTCCGAGATGGGTACTGAGGGATCACTCATTCACAGGTTTAGCCTCTTTGACCCTCGAGGCGGGGATCGCCGTTTGGATCCCAGCGATGGGAGTTCTCCGCCTAATCTTAGTCTCTCCCTCGACGGAGCCAGAGTAGAGAGCTGCACCCGTTGGGGTTGTGATCCGCCCACTTAACGGGGTCGTGAGCAGATCCTCGAGCTCAGAGTAAGTTTTCGGTTACTGAGCCTTAGGCAGCCAAAGCAGCCGCTTTACGAGCAAAGGGTACGACGTTGTTCGCACGTACTTTTTTGAGCCTGGTGGTAACGGGATAAGCTCAATCCCGACCTGCCTCATGAACCCATGTTCGCCACCCCGTCGAAACCGTTACAGCCCCAGGGTTGACTTGAGACCAGCATAGCAAGATTTTTGGGGATACGGCCAGAACCTTTGCGAATGTGACAGAAGCTTTGCTAATATGACGAAGCTGCAAACTTGGGTCGGTAGCTCAGCGGTAGAGCACTCGGCTTTTAACCGATTGGCCCAGGGTTCGAATCCCTGCCGACCCATGTCAGTCTTCCCCTTCCAAAATGCGGGGCACCTTGAAGAACATGTCAGCTCGATCAGGGGCGTTGGCCAGGATCCCTTCGATATCCGGGTAGGGCTCGACTTCATCGGGGCGGGTGGGCAGTTCCATGTCCAGGACGTGAAAGGTGGGCTCTACCCCCTCCGTGTCCAGCTCCTTCAGTTGCTCCACGTAGGCCAAGATGTCTGCTAGCTGCTCTGTGAACTGGATCTCTTCCTCCTCGGTCAGCTCCAGACGAGCCAAGTGAGCAACATGTTGGACTTCTTCCCGTTTCAGCATCCTCTCCTCCGGCTCCCAGATTATCGACTTGACTTAGCCCAGGGTAGCCGAGATCAACCGTTCGCGTTAACGGAACGGAGTCCTTCTGCAGGAAAGCTCAGTACACCTCCAGGTTGGCGCGCCCGGTGGTTTTCAGCCAGTTTTGGGCCTCGATGTAGTTGTTGGGGGCAATGCGAATGGCCCGAATCCAGTACTGGGCAGCCTCGTTGAACAGGGCCTCTGCTGTTTCCTCATCCCCGGCTTGCAGGCTCAGCTCGCCCTTGTGGTGCAGCAATACGGCAATGTTGTTCAGGGCAGAGCAAAGTCTTGGGTTTAACTCCAGAGCTTGGTGGTAGTGGTCGAGGGCTTTGTCAAGCTCGCCGTTGCTCTGGTAGATCAGGCCCATGTTGTAGAGAATGTAGCTGCGGTCTTCTTCCCCTTGCTCGAGGGCGAGGGCTTCTCTGTAGTTTTCTAGGGCCTCGGCGTATTCTCCTTCGCTCTGAGCGGCCATGCCATCCCGGTAGTAGGCAAAGGCTTTCTTTTCCTCGGAACTCACCCCTGGCAGCAGTTTCAGAATTAGATCGGCCATGACGGTGAAGGTCTTGTCAATGAAGTTGTCGTTCTTCATGCTGCGCGGCATGGCTGACCCCTTTTAAGTTTAGGACTAAGGATCTCTACTCTTGCGTTGTATCACGCCCAAGGCGGGATCCGAAACACAACCCCGTACTGCCCGCCCCACCTCTGGTGAGGTTTTTGCTATGCCTGCGGGAGGGGAACTGCAACGCTGCTGCAACGAGGCTGCGAACGGCTTGGCCAAGGAACTTCCGAGCCTGTTAAGACCGTGTCGAGGAGCGCTTGCTCAGGCGCACAGGATGCCACTGCACGGTTTCGCCGGGGCAAACCTCGAGCTCACAGGCGGTGTCGATCAGCCGCTGTGCCTGCGCTTGAGGGGTGGGATAGCGGGCCAGATCTGCATCCACCAGGTGGGGATGTTCCTGCAACAGCCGCATGAGAAACTCCTGCAATTCCTCAGGGCTGAGAAATTGCTCCGGCAAGCCCGGTATCAGCAGCACATAGTGGTTGGCAGCACGTAACAGTTCGGGTTCTGAGTCTGACATGGTGTGCGGTTGGGCGTCTTTTTTCCATCATGAACCAACAGGTTGCGCCTCTCTTGATATCCTGAAAAAGACTTTCCTTGCTCTTGTCCTCCGTCTTGTTGGCGTTTGAGATTTGCTTTCCCTATGGCCAAGCCGCGCACCCTTTCTGGCATTCAGCCCTCTGGCGAACTGCATTTGGGCAACTACTTGGGGGCAATTAAAAACTGGGTGGCCGAGCAGGAGCACTACGAGAACTTTTTTTGCATCGTCGATCAACACGCCATCACCGTCCCTCAGGATCCCAAGCTGCTGAGGGAGCGTACCCGTTCGCTGTTTGCCCTTTATTTGGCCTGCGGTCTCAGCCTGGAGCATTGCGTGCTGTTCGTGCAGTCCCACGTGCCTGCCCATACGGAGCTGGCCTGGCTGTTCAACACCATCACCCCCATGAACTGGGCGGAGCGCATGATCCAATACAAGGAGAAGAAAGAAAAACAGGGAGAGGAGACCAGCGTTGGCTTGTTCAGCTACCCGATTTTGCAGGCGGCGGATATTTTGCTCTACCAACCCAAGTATGTGCCAGTGGGGGAGGATCAGCGGCAGCATATTGAGCTGTGTCGGGACATCGCTCGCCGCTTCAATGACCGTTTTGGAGAGGTGTTTCTGATCCCGGAGGCCCTGATTCGTCCGGAGGGGGCGCGGGTAATGAGCTTGACCGATGGTACGCGGAAGATGTCCAAGTCGGATCCCTCGGATTTCAGCCGTATCCATCTGCTGGATGACCCGGATACCATCCGCAAGAAGATCCAAAAATGCAAGACCGACCCCATTCGGGGCATTACTTTTGACGATCCGGCTCGTCCCGAAGCCCACAATTTGTTGACGATTTACATGCTCACCTCCGGCAAAAGCAAGGAGGCGGTGGCGGCTGAGTGTGCCGAGATGGGGTGGGGACAGTTCAAGCCCCTCCTTGCCGACAGCATCATCGCTGCCCTGGAGCCCATTCAGCAGCGCTACCGGGAACTGTGGAGCAACCCCGACCACCTGCTCGTTCTGATTCGGGAGAATGCCGCTAAGGCCCGGGCCATCGCCGAGCAAACGCTAAAAACGGTGAGAGAGGCTATGGGGTTCTTACCCCCCTGAGGGATCCCTGCCCAAGCTTTGATCAGTCGGGGTTGCCATCGCGGATCTCGACGGTGCTGAAGGCGCTCACCAGCCAATCCAAACCCAGCTCCGAGAGGATCCCTTTCCAGCCCAGACGCAGGCGCTCCTGCCATTCTTGCCGGTGGTTAATCAAGTACACACAGACCAGAGTGATGCCCACTCCCAGCCATTGCAGCCGCGTCAGCGATTCCCCCAGAAAGGTGCTGCCAAACAGCAGGGCAAAGATGGGGGTGAGGAAGGTCAGGGAGCTGAACTCGGTGAGGTTTTCCTGAGAGGCGAAATAGAAGAAGAGGGCATAGGCCAAGGCGCTCCCCATCACCGAAGCGTAGAGGAGGCCCAGCCAGTGGATCCCGCTCAGGTGTTGCCATTGCTGGGTTTCTGTTAGTGCTGACAGCAGGATCAACGGCAGGCTGCCCAACACCATGTGCCAGCCCGTCGCCAGCACCGGATCTGCCACCTCCGCCACCTTGGGCATCATCACGGTGCCAACTGCCATCGACAGGGAGGCCATCAACATCCAAACGACGCCGGCCCCCAACTGCAGGGATCCCCCACCGGATAGGCCGATGAGGCCAATGCCGAAAACCCCCAGCCCCAGGCTCAGCCAGCCCAGGGATCCCATCCGCTCGCGGTAAAACCAGGTGGCCATCAAAGCCACCGCCAGCGGCTGCGAGTCAATGAGCACGGATCCCAGGCCCGCCCCTGTCTCTTTCAGCCCTTGGGCCAAAAATCCCTGAAAACATGTGCCATCCACCAGCGCAAACGCCAACACCCATAGCCAGCCGCGCAGCCCTCTGGGATGCCAGGCGTGAGACGCAGAACCCCGCCCCTGCCAGAGCCGAAAGGCAAGAACCAGGATCCCTGCCGGCAGCAACCGCAGAATGGCAATGAAGAGGGGGGTGGTCTCGGAGAGGGCATCTCGCATCACCACCATCGCCGAGCCCCACAGGAAAAAGGGGGCAATCATCAGGAGGCGTTGCCAGATAGGCTGAAAGAACAGGTCAGACTGAGCCATAGGTGCTTCAAACTTGGAGACGGAAGTTAACCCCATGTTAAGCGCTGGGGCAGCTCAGTTACAAATCTTAAAAATCTTAACTGTTGATGCATATTATGCCTGGCATGGGATCCCTGGAGGGCTTTCTCAACCTGGACAAGCCGGCGGGGCTCACCTCCCACGACTGTGTGGCAGTGGTGCGGCGGGTCTTGCGCACCCGCAAGGTGGGGCATGGGGGCACCTTGGATCCGGCGGCAACGGGGGTTTTGCCGATTGCGGTGGGACGGGCAACACGCTTTTTGTCGTTTTTGTCGGGGGATAAGGTGTATCAAGCAACCTTCCGATTGGGACAGCGCAGCGACACCGACGATGCCGAAGGGCAGATCCGGGTGGGATCCCCTTGTCCTGGGTTGAGTCGCGAGCAGGTAGAGCAGTGTTTGCGGGAGTTTACCGGCGAGATCTGGCAGGTGCCGCCCCTCTACAGCGCCCTTAAGCGCCAGGGGAAAAAGCTCTACCAGTTGGCCCGGGCCGGCGTAGAGGCTGCGGAACTCCAGTTGGAGCCGCGGCGGGTGGTTATTCAGCAACTGCGGGTCCTGGGCTGGCGAGCCGGAGACTTTCCGGAAGTGGATCTAGAAATTGCCTGTGGCCCCGGCACTTATATCCGTGCCCTTGCCCGCGATGTGGGGGAAAAATTGGGCTGTGGAGGGCTGATGAGCCGGCTACGACGGCTGCAAAGTGGACCCTTTCGCATCACAGAAAGCCTGCCGCTGGAGAGATGGCGGGGATCCGGGGATCCCGCTGCTGCCCTGCTGCCCATCGAGTGGGGATTTGCCGATTGGGGTGCGGTACAGCTCTCTTCCGCCGAAGCGAAGCAGTGGCTGCAGGGTCGGGCCATTCTCCTCGACCGGCCTGTTGTCGATGCCCCTACTTTGCGGGTGCTGGACGAGGCGGGCAAGTTTTTGGGCTTGGGGTATGGTCAGGCAGGCCAGCTCAAGCCGCTGCGGGTGTTGCCGCCGGATCCCTAGAGTGTTGCAGAAAGGTTACATTTTTGTAACAACATTGGCCATTGTCTCAGAGGGAAGTGGGAAAGAAACCCCTGCATGCTAAACTTCTGAGGGCGAAGGGGAGCCTGAAGCGTCGCCGTTGCCGGGCTCTGGCTCGATTTTCCAAGGTTGACCTTTGGATGTTGTCCGGCAAAATCTCTTCTCATTTTTTCATCTCAAGCTACTTTACAAAATAAAGTCACAAGAATGGAGCTGGGGATATGCGGGATGCCGTAACCACACTGATCAAAACCTACGACCTGACGGGCCGCTACTTGGATCGGGAGGCAATGGATGCGCTCAAGGCTTTTTATGACTCGGGGCTGCGGCGCATCAAGGCCGTGAACGTGATCAATCTCAACTCAGTGGATATCGTCAAAACGGCTGCTGCGGCCATGTTCGCCCAGGTGCCGGATCTCATTCGTCCGGGAGGCAACGCCTACACCACCCGCCGCTATGCCACCTGTTTGCGGGATATGGACTACTTCTTGCGCTACGCTTCCTACGCGCTGGTGGCTGCCGACAACAGCATTTTGGATGAGCGGGTGTTGGCGGGCTTGCGGGAGACCTACAACTCCCTCGGTGTGCCCATCGCCCCGACGGTGATTGGGATCCAAAACATGAAAACCCGCACCCTGGAGCTGCTTGGCTCCGGCGAAGACTATAGCTTTGTGGCCGAGCCCTTCGATTACCTGAGCGCTAAGCTGAGCGAAACCGATATCTAAACCGACATCTAAGCGCCTGCTCTTATTCGTCGGCATAGGGGTTTGGCGGCACCGGTATCGGCTCCACCTGCTCGGCAGCGATTACCAACTGAGATTGGCCATCCCGCTGCTCCACGGCCATGCGCCCCTCCAGACGCAGCCAACTGTCGGCAGTTAACTGCTCTGCCTCTGGCCAGCGCACCGGCAAGCCCACAGGGTAAGCATCGGCAGCACAGCAGCTAACCAAAAACCGGGCAATAACAAAATGGTCGGGTTGCTTGTCGGGAATGACGAACCCCTGCACCCGCACCGGCTGGTTCTCATAGGTGTAGGGATCCGGGTAGACATCCAAGGTGCGCACCCAGTCCAGCAGAGTTCGCTGACGCGGGTCGAGCTTGGGGCGAAAAGCCTGCGGCTGGCTACGAGATACCCCCAGATAGGGAGATACCCCTCGGTTGAGGGCAGTTTGGCTGGAGAGTGGTCGTGGCTCGACCCAAAACCCCAGCAGGGCCGTCAGGATCAACAGTCCTGCGCCCAGCCGCGGCCCCAATAGTGAGGCATGGACTTCAGAAGAGGCAACTTTGGCTCCTCGCCAACGGCCAATCCCCAAGCCCAACAGACACAGCCCGGCCAACAGCGCCACATTCACGTAGCCGGGATTGATCAACATCAGCAGGGTGCCCCGCCAGCGATAGACGATCAGCAGGATCCCTAGCAACATCAACCCAACCGCCTCCCAGTAGGCTGTATTGCCCCACCGCAACGGTTTGGACTCCGTCCCGCTGACGCGACCGACAGGCCGAGACATACCCTTGGTTTTCGCGTGCGGTTCTTCTGGATTTTGTTTTTCTCGAAGACGACCAGAACTGCTTTTGGGCATGGGTTGCAGCTTTTTCACACCACTCCGAGCCTAAGTTTAGCAATCCTCGCGGAAGTGCCCACTGCCGGCGTTGGGGAATGCCTGTGCTGCCAATTTCCCAGTCACAGGTATCGGGTTGCCCGAATAAGGCAAGGACTCCGTCCCCCTAACGCGAACAGCAAAACATTTCGTTTGGCTCACGTTCTTTGATTGCCGTCTTTACAGCTTCAGGGATCCCATCATCAATTCAACAAATCCAGCCACAGATAACCTCACATTGGCACGGACTTTGGCGTGATAGACAGGGTTGCAGGCTGATGTATAAAGCCTAGGGAGTTGCTGCAATTTTGGCAGCCTGCTCTACAGTGGGATAGAGACAACTGAGATACCACACACGAATGTTGGCCGAATGTTGGCAAGGATACCCACCTGGCTGCGGGGCGTGAGCTATGCCATCTATGGTTTTCTCTACCTGCCAATTCTGCTTATTGCGGTCTATTCCTTTAACCGCGCCCGCTTTGGGCTGGTATGGACGGGCTTTACCTTCGATTGGTACTTGGCTCTCTTTCGGAATGCCTCGATCTGGCAGGCCACGCAAAATACCCTCGTCCTGGCGTTGGTCAGCACGCTGGTCAGCACGCTGCTGGGATCCCTGCTGGGCTATGGGCTGTATCGCTATCGCTTCCCCGGTAAAAAGATCCTGCAGGGGCTGATGCTGTTGCCGGTGATCGTCCCCGATATTGTGATGGCCATCGCGCTGCTGCTGTTCTACCAGTTTGTGCGCTTTTACACGGGCCTCTTTGAGCTGGGCTTGGGGACGATGATCTTGGCCCACATTACGTTTCAGATTGCTTTTGTGGCTATTGTGGTGCGCAGCCGTCTCCAACTTTTGGATCCTGCGTTGGAGGAAGCCGCCTATGACCTCTATGCAAACACCTGGCAAAAGCTACGCTATGTCACCTTGCCCTTGGCCATGCCAGGGATCCAAGCTGCCGCTTTGCTGGCTTTTACCCTTTCGATAGATGATTTCGTCATCTCCTTTTTTACCAGTGGGCCGGAGAGCCTGACCTTGCCAATTTTGATCTACAGCACGGCGCGACGAGGAGTTACCCCGGAAATCAATGCCCTCTCCACCTTGATCATTCTGGCTACCTTGATCTTGGTCGTGGGCTTCCCCCTGCGGAGTGCTCCGCACCGCTGACGCGAACAGCCGCTCCCGCCTGGGATCCCGCTAGCCGTTCTCGACAGTTCCCCCTCTTCCCCTGAGAGAGGTTGGAGATGAGGGCGTGACATACTCCCATCGCTGACCCTACGGGTACAGCGTGGGCTTCTCGCTTCAAAGTGCTACGCACCGCTGACGCGAACGGGGAGCCTACGCAAGAACCCTCCACGAGCAGACACGGAATGCCCTACCGCGTAGTTGCACCAGATTCCGGCAAAAGCCGTTTTGTGCAAGTACTCCCATCATACACCATGTGGGGGTATCTGTATCCCGACACTGACTCTACGAGTACAGTGCGGGGCTTAGCTACCCCCACACCCCGACAAGCTAAGCCTAAGTGTTGAAGTAGCGGGCTGCCGGATGGTAAGCAACGATGGCGGTGGTGGACTGTTCCGGATCCAATTGATCGCTTTCGTCCATGGTGAGGCCAATGCGCTCGGCCTGGAGCACCTGCAGCAGAACCCGTTGGTCGGCGATGTTGGGGCAGGCGGGATAGCCGAAGCTGTAGCGGGATCCCCGATAGCCCTGGTGCAGGATCTTGCGGATGTCGGGGCTATCTTCGTGGCCGAACCCCAGCTCCCGCCGGATGCGGGCATGGCACCATTCCGCCAGGGCTTCCGCCAGGGTCACAGCCAGGCCGTGGAAATACAGGTAGTCGGTGTACTGGCCTTTGGCAAACAGGCGCTGGGCATAGGCGGTGGCCTCTGGGCCCACCGTAACCGCCTGCATGGGGAAGACATCTACTAGGCCAGTGGAGCGATCGGCAAAGAAGTCAGCGATACAGTAGCGGTGGCCGCTCTTTTGGCGGGGGAAGGTGAAGCGGGCCAGCTCCCGCACCTGGGGAGAAAGCTGGGGCCGCTCGACCGTCGGCAGTTGGAAATAGGTGGTGGAGCCTGGCTTCAGGGCAAACAGCTCCGGGAAGCTGGCCGGGTCGAACAGGATTAGAGTATTTCCTTCCGCCTGGGCCGGGAAATAGCCGTAGACAATCTGGGGGTGCAGCAGATCTTCTGCCAGGATCCGCTCTTTCCAGCGCTCGATCACCGGATCCACCTGGGTGGCGATAAACTCGGCAAACTCCTCTGCCGACTGGTCGCGGGGCTTGCGAATCTGCCACTGGCCGGCTACCAGGGCCTGCTTGTCGATGTAGAAGAAGACTTCCGGCCAGGGGATCTGATCTGAGGTGAGAAGTTTGGATCCCCAGAAAGGCGGGATGGGTCGCTCAGTCTCCAGGGCAACGGCTTCAGAGCGGCGGGTGTCTTGGGACTCGGAGAGGGTGAGGGCGGGAGCAGCTCCCACGGTGGTCTCCGCAGGGGGCAGGCTGGGATCCGTTTCCTCTGGAACCCAAGAAGCCTCTTTCTGGCCATTGGCAGAGGGGGATCCCTGCTCCAAGTCATCCAGAAAACCCAGCCGGTCGTCCCAGCGTCCGGCAGCTTTGGCCTGCATCAGCCGATCCATAAAGTGGAGATCGACGAAGGCGTCGCGGCCATAGATCACCTGGCCTTTGTAGGTCTGGCGGCAGTCTTCTTCCACAAAGCGGCGGGTAAGGGCCGCCCCTCCTAGGATGACCGGCACGGTGATGCCCCGCTCGTTAAACACCTCCAAGTTCTCCTTCATAAAGGCGGTGGATTTTACCAACAGGCCGCTCATGGCAATGCAGTCGGCCTTGCTCTTTTCATAGGCTTCGATGATGTTCTCCACCGGCTGCTTGATGCCCAGGTTGATGACTTTGTAGCCGTTGTTGGTGAGGATGATGTCCACCAAGTTTTTGCCAATATCGTGGACATCCCCCTTGACGGTGGCAATCAAAAGAGTGCCTTTGCACACTTCCCCTCCCACCTTTTCCATGAAGGGCTCCAGGTATTTCACCGCCGCTTTCATGGTTTCTGCCGACTGCAGCACAAAGGGCAGTTGCATTTTGCCAGCGCCGAAGAGCTCCCCCACCTCCTTCATGCCGTCCAGCAAAAAGGTGTTGATGATCTCCAGGGGAGGATAGTTCTGCAGTGCCTCCGCCAGGGTCTCCTCCAGGCCAATCCGCTCGCCGTCGATGATGTGCCGCCGCAGGCGCTCCTCCAGGGGTAAATCTGCAAAAGATCCGCCAGAGCGCAGTTCCTTCCCGGAAACGCCCGCAAACAGCTCCGTCAGCCGCGCCAGGGGATCGTAGGTGCAAATGCCCGAGGACTCCGTCCCGCTAACGCGAACGGCGTTAAACTGCCGCCGATCCCAGATCAAATCCCGACACACCTGCTGCTGCTCTGCGGGGATCTTGTTCAGGGGCAGGATCTTGGCGGCGCTGACGATGGCGGCATCCAGGCCGGCCTCGCGGCACTCGTGCAAAAACACCGAGTTCAACACCACGCGGGCTGCCGGCGAGAGCCCAAAGGAGATGTTGGAAATGCCCAAGAGAATGTGGGTCTCCGGGAAAGCCTGGCGGATACGGCGGATGGCCTCCAAGGTGGCTGCCCCGTTGGCCCGGTCTTCCTCGATGCCGGTGGAAATGGGCAAGGCCAAAGGGTCAAAGAAAATCTCGTAGGGCGGGATCCCGTACTCAACCGCCTGACGATAGGCGCGCTCGGCAATCTGGAACTTCTTGTCGGCAGTGCGGGCCATGCCCTCTTCGTCGATGGTGCCGATGACCACCCCGGCGCCGTAGGTTTTAGCTAGCTCCAGCACCTTGAAGAAGCGCTCTTCCCCGTCTTCGTAGTTGGTGGAGTTGAGCAGGCACTTGCCCCCCGCCACCTTGAGGCCCGCTTCCATCTTTTGCCAATCGGTAGAATCCAGCATCAGGGGAATTGGGATTTGGGTAACCAGCCGCGAGACCAGCTCCCGCATATCCCGCACGCCATCCCGGCCCACGTAGTCCACATTCACGTCCAGGATGTGGGCTCCCTCCCGCACCTGCTCCCGCGCTAGGGCCACCAGGCCGTCCCAGTCTTCGGCGTTGAGCAGCTCCCGCATCTTTTTGGAGCCGCTGGCATTCAGCCGCTCGCCGATGATTAAAAACGAGTTCTCCTGCAGGTAGGGCTGGGGCGTGTAGATCGAGGCAGCAGCGGGAATGCGCTCGACGGAGCGGCGTTTAGGCCGCAGCCCCTGCACAGCTTCCACCAAGGCGGCAATGTGCTCGGGACGGGTGCCGCAACACCCTCCCACCACCGCTACCCCCAGATCCCGCACAAAATGCTCCAGGTGGAAGCGCAACTGCTCCGGGGTGAGCTTGTAGTGGGCTTTGCCGCCGATGTTTTCCGGCAGGCCAGCGTTGGGGATGCAGGAGATGGGGAAAGGAGAATGGCGGGACAGATAGCGGATGTGTTCGACCATCTTGTCTGGGCCAGTGGCACAGTTGAGGCCCAGCACATCGATGGGATAGGGCTCCAGGATGGCCAAAGCCGCCCCGATCTCCGTGCCCACCAGCATCGTCCCCTGTACCTCAAAGGTGAGGGACACCACCACCGGCAGGCGGATCCCTCGCTGGGCAAACTCCTGCTGCACGGCCACCAGGGCCGCCTTGGTCTGCAAAATGTCCTGGCAGGTCTCGATGATCAGCAGATCCGCCCCACCGTCAACTAGCCCCTGCACCTGCTCCTCGTAGGCAGCCCGCATCTCATCAAAGCTGATGTGCCCCAGGGTGGGCAGCTTGGTGGTGGGGCCAATGGAGCCGGCCACAAAACGGGGCTTTTCCGGCGTCGAAAACTCGGCTGCTACCCGCTTGGCCAGTCGCGCCGCCGCCACGTTCAGCTCGTAGGCTTTTTCCGGGATCCCGTACTCGGCCAAAACGATGGAGGTGGCCCCAAAGGTATTGGTCTCAACAACGTCGGCCCCCACTTCCAGAAAGCCGCGGTGTACCCGCTCCACCGCCTCCGGCTTGGTCAGCACCAGCATCTCGTTGCAACCCTCCAGCTCCGGCCCACCAAAATCCGCTGCCGTCAGGTTCTGGGCCTGGAGGGAGGATCCCATCGCCCCATCAAAGACAATCACACGTTCCTGGAGACAGTGCAGGAAGGGATGGGTCATAGAAGTCAAAGACAGGCAGGGTGTCATCGACCTAGAGTCTGATTTAAGTTAGCATCGAGCCATTTGCTCGGACTAGGCCGAAGGATGGATCCCTGGCCAGGGCTTCCATTCTGGCCATTGTTGAGGCGAATTTAACATTTTCTTTGCCTGCCCCGTTGCTGTTTCCCCCAGGTCGGGCTAATTTAGGGAAGACGTTTTGGTGTGAACGGCTACAGTTGCTCGCAAGTGTTCCTCCCAGGGTCACTTGCCGCCTGCTGTAGAGCGATCTTCTCCTCGCGGGTTGGAGTGGTTGAGGTGCTGAATGTTCCGCCCCCCCAGTGAAGTGCCTCGCACCCCGTCGCAGGATTGGCGAAGAGAAAGATCCACCTCTCGCCATCTTGAGAGGTTCCGCCCACCAAGATGACGGGTCTTGCGCCAGTTCAGTTGAGCCCCATGAGCGATATCTGCTTCCAGATTGACCCGAGCAATCGGTTATCCAGAAGCGGGCAGGCTTGCCTAGGGCAACTCAGGCTTTGGCTTGCGGATATCGGCTCCCTCACTCTGGCGTTGTGGGATGCAGCAGAGCTGCAACTTGCTCCTCTCCCTTTGGCGTCTAAGCTCCCTTAGTCACCTTTAGTTGTCTGTGATTAGGATCACGAGGAACTCAGCATGGCTCAAGCAAAGGAATTGGTGAAATCTGGTCAAACAGCTCTTCTCGAATCGGATCTGGAAAATCCACCTTCTGGCACCCTGGAGTTGGACACGGAGACAGATACCCTCGAGAGCGAACTGGATACCGGTGACACTGATGCTTTTGATGAGGATGACGACGACGAAGAGGCAGCAGAGGAGGATGGAGAGACTGCCGCCGCCGGTGCCAAAGGTCGCTCAAAGCGCAAGGCGGCCAGTAAGAAAAAGCCCTACACCGATGACTCTATCCGGGTCTATTTGCAAGAAATTGGGCGTATCCGGCTGCTGCGGGCCGATGAAGAAATCGAGCTAGCCCGAAAAATTGCCGATCTGCTGGAGCTAGAGCGCGCTCGCGAGGCCGTTTTTCAGCGTATGGGCCTCTGGTCAGACCCAGAAGAGGTGCCGGACACCCTCTGGGCAGAAGAGGTCAAGATGTCCTTGCCGGAATTTCGGCGGCGGTTGCATCGGGGGCGGCGGGCCAAAGAAAAGATGGTGCAGTCTAATCTGCGTTTGGTGGTGTCCATCGCCAAAAAGTACATGAACCGGGGCCTGTCTTTTCAGGATTTGATTCAGGAGGGATCCCTGGGCCTGATCCGGGCAGCCGAGAAATTCGACCACGAGAAGGGCTACAAGTTCTCTACCTATGCGACGTGGTGGATTCGACAGGCCATCACCCGCGCCATTGCCGACCAATCCCGCACCATTCGCCTGCCTGTCCACCTCTACGAGACGATCTCCCGCATCAAAAAGGTAACCAAGTTGCTTTCCCAGGAATTGGGCCGCAAGCCCACCGAAGAGGAGATCGCCACCCGCATGGAGATCACCATCGAGAAGTTGCGCTTTATCGCCAAGTCGGCCCAGCTTCCCATCTCTTTGGAAACCCCCATCGGCAAGGAAGAGGATTCTCGGCTGGGAGACTTTATCGAGTCGGATGGGGAGACGCCGGAGGATCGGGTGGCCAAAGTCTTGCTCAGAGAAGATCTGGAAAGCGTTTTGGAAACCCTCACCGCCCGCGAACGGGATGTGTTGAAGTTGCGCTACGGCTTGGATGATGGCCGCATGAAAACTCTCGAGGAAATCGGCCAGATCTTTAATGTCACCCGTGAGCGAATCCGGCAGATTGAGGCTAAGGCTCTGCGCAAGTTGCGCCACCCCAACCGCAACAGCGTGTTGAAGGAATACATCCGCTAACTCTGCGGTCTGTTCCAGCTTCGATAGAGAGCCGGGGCAAGGGATCACTGCTTAGGATCCAAGAGAGTTCCCGGCCCCCTAAGGCAGACTGAGTTGGAACTGCCAACCCGCGCGATGGAGGATCTTCAGCATGAACTCGAACCAGACTCCGCGGATCCCAGTCTTTCTGAAAAAGCAGCCCTCTTTCTGGTGTTGGCCGCGGTGGGCGCCATCGGAGCTTTGGTGGCCAAGCTCACCATTGTCAAGCTCACCATTGTGGTGGGGCGCACCGTTCGCAAGGATTCCTATTTTCTCTCCCAGAGGGCTGGATTGGCGGATCCCTTTGCACAGAACTCAAGGATGGAGTGATTGCGGCGCTTCTGGGCAGCTTTGACCTTCTACACGGCCCTGCCTCTGGGGTGGGTCGGAGACTTGCCGTTTGAGGGCATTGCCGCCTGGCTGCCAGGGGTAGGTGTGTTGCTGGGCGGGATCCTCTCCCTGGCTGGGATCCTGCTGCAGATTTTCCCCAATCCGGTGCGGGCCGCTTTGCTCTTGGCCCTGTGGGTTCTCTTGACCGGTGGGCTGCACCTGGACGGGGTGGCCGATACTGCTGATGGCTTGGCGATCAATGTCCACAAGAATCCTTACAAAGGGGATCCGGAACGGTCAACTGAGGATGGGCAAAAATCTGACTTGCAGGGATCCCGTCGCCGTCTGCAGGTGATGAGCGATAGCCACACCGGGGCCTATGGGGTACTGGCCTTGGTGCTGCTGCTGCTGCTGAAATTTGCTGCCCTGAGCAGCGTTCGAGCTTGGCCCCTCTTGCTGCTGGTGCCCGCCTGGGGGCGTTGGGGCCAGTTGCTCGCCATTGCCCTGTACCCCTATCTGCGAGAGCAGGGATCCGCCCGCTTCCTCAAGGACTCCACCTCCTTGCCGGGATCCCTGTGGCCGGGCACTCTGCTTGTGCTGGCCATCACCGGGGGGTTGGGCTGGGCTGGGATCTTGGCTTGGCCCCCTTTGCTGCTCTGGACGCTGGGATCCGCCCTGGGGGCTTGGGCTGTGGGCTACTGGATCTACCGCCAGTTGGGAGGACACACGGGCGATACCTACGGAGCTACGGTGGAATGGTCAGAAGCGATAGCATTGCTGTGGGGATCCCTTATTGGGCCATCATGAATCTGATACATTTACGCTGAACACTGCTGAACATCACTGTTCAACTATGCAGCGATAGCATTCTGTTTGTTTCCATTCGCGTTAGCGGGACGGAGTCCAAACAGAATGGCGGTATCCCGCAAAGCTTTGAGTAGAATACCCAAAGCGCAGTTTCCGTGTCGTCTTACTACCAATTTTCTGCTTTGCTTTGGCTACCATGTTGGCAGACTCGAAAGTAAACAGAAAGATCAACTGGTAGTAATCCGTACTGAACATATTATACATTATTTTCAGTATAGTTGAGCTTATTATTGACTAGAGTCATGCTCCTGACCGTCCTGAAGACTTCCTTCCAGATTACCCTGGCTCCCCTATCCATCGACCGTGTCCACCAAGAGGCCTCCCATCCGGGCAATGGAGCTGTGGTGGTGATGAGCGGTACCGTTCGAGACAACACCAATGGCCGCCCTGTCGATTACCTGGAATACCAAGCCTACGAGCCCATGGCTCTGAAGGTCTTCGCCGATATTGCCCGACAAATTCAGCAGCGCTGGCCAGATGCCAACAGTGTGGTCATCCACCACCGCATCGGCAAGCTGCGCATTGGCGAGATCAGCGTCTTGGTGGCGGTGGGCACCCCTCATCGGGCCGAAGGGTTTGCTGCCTGCCAATTTGCCATCGACACCCTCAAGCACAACGCCCCCATCTGGAAAAAAGAATACTGGCGAGATGGCACCAGCGCCTGGGTGAGCATCGGTGCTTGCGAGCTCTCTTCAGAAAGGAGGTAGATCTCTTTAGACCATACCCACTTGCTCGGCCAAGCCCAACTGCTGACGAGCCGTTTGGCAATCTTGCTGAATTTGCTGAATCAAATCTGCCACCGTGGGAAATCTCCGCTCTGGGCGGATAAAGCCCCGTAGCGCCACCCGCACCTCTTGCCCGTAGAGATCTCCTGTCCAATCCAATAGATGCACCTCGACGGTGTGCTGTAAACCGGCAAAGGTGGGCCGATGGCCGATGTTCATCACCCCAGGCAGAGCTGCCGCAGCAGCAGGCACATCCACCCAAACGCTGTACACCCCATCGCGGGGCAAAAACTTCTCCGGAGGCAAGCGGAGGTTGGCGGTGGGAAAGCCCAGTTGTCGGCCCCGCTGATCCCCTTGCACCACCTCTCCCATCAGACGATAGGGGCGACCCAAGAGCGCTTCGGCAGTGGACACCTCCCCGGTCGCCAGGGCAGCTCGAATGCGAGAGCTGCTCACCCGTTCCCCGTTCAGTTTCGCCTCCGGGATCACCTCCACCGGAATGCAGCGCTCGGATCCCCAAGCCTGGAGCGTTTGGGCGTTGCCGGAGCGACGGTGACCAAAGCAAAAATCCCAACCGACGCTGAGATGGCGAACGCGCAGGCCCTGTTCAAGTACCGTTTGGATAAACTCTTGGGGGGGCTGGCAGGCAAATGCAGGGGTGAAGGGGAGCAGTACCACCTGCTCAAAGCCCATTTGCGCCAACAGATCCAGCTTTTCGGCAGGGGGAGTGAGCAACAGCTGAGGCTGCCTCGTCAAGACTTCCTGGGGATGGGGATGAAAGGTGAGGACAGTACGTACCCCCTGAAGAGAATCTCGAATCGGCTGCAGCACCTTCTGATGGCCCAGATGCAAGCCATCGAAGTTCCCGATGGCCACAGCGGTGGGTCGCAAGGTTTGAGCCAGATCAGAAGTGATGTGCACTGTCCGGGATCCTAAAAACAGCCAACCAACTGCCTACCCCAGAGGCCACAGCAGGGCCACCAACCCACTCAAGCCCACCACGCCCCACAAGCTCCGTCGCAGGCGCTGCAACACAGGATCAATCTGATACCTGACAATCAGCCGATGCTGAGCCAGCTCCTCTTCTGACTTGGCATACATCGCCCCATCGTACCAGCCACTTTCTTCATAGGGAATCTGGGCTTGTACCAAGCGCCGCCGCACATAAGCCCATCCCAAGTAGAGATGGAGCAACACCAGGCCGAGCAAGACATTGGCCCCCAGCACCGACCCAGAGACAAAGTGGCCCCAATCTCCGGCAAAGCTGCTCCAAACCAGCGGGGAAACCGCCAGCACAACAGCTCCCCAAACCGCGAAGATTCGTTTTAAGTAAGGGATCCACCCCAAAGCAGGCCAGGAAAAAGGAAAGGCTTCCCTCAGCTCTGCATATTGCCGGAGCGGCTGTTGCTCAGCGGGAATGGGATGGGAGGGATCCAGCATAGACCTTAACGTATCTACACAAAATGATACCGGTCGGGTCGGCCCCCCGCCAAGCCCATCCTCAGACCTCTATCTCTCGACGAAGACAGCCTAGAAATCCAGCCCAGGCATCTTCCCGATCAACCGAAGGGGAGCGGGGTATCGTATTTATTGAAGTGTGGTCGCGTCTACAACTTATCCCATCATGAGCGTCACGAGCGAATCTGCCGCCACTGCCGCACCCTACGTGATCTTAAAAGAGCCGGATGGCAGCCAAAGAAAACACGTTCTCTCGGGAGCGACCGCTTGGACCCTAGGCCGTGATGAGGACAACGCCATCGTCTTGAGCGATCCCAGCGTTTCCCGCCAACATGCCCTGCTGCAATACCTCGACAACAACAGCATCTATCTCATCGATCTGGGCAGCCGCAACGGCTCGTTTGTCAACAATCGCCGCGTCAGCATTCCCACCCTGCTGCAGGATGGGGATCACCTCACCCTTGGACAATCCCAGCTGGAGTTCCACAGCGGATCCCTGGCCAGCTCGGAACCCAGCCCTGCGGCCAAACCTTCGGATACCCTGGTTTTACAAACCCGCTGGCTGATCTCGGTGGCGGTGGTGGATGTGCGAGGTTACGGACAACTGACTCAACAACTGGACGAGCGCCTGCTTTCCCAGGTGATGGGAGATTGGTTCCGGCGGGGGGGGGATATCATTCAGCAGTACGGGGGCACTGTCGATAAATACATTGGCGATGCGATTATGGCCGTTTGGTTCCATGTGCCCCAGGCCAACACCGCTCCCCTGGGAGGAGTTGAAGCGCTGGGAATTCACCTCGATGTGAAGTCGGTTTTGCAGGCCATAGCGAAGCTGTTTCAAATGACCGAGCAACTGAACGGTGAGTTTCCGCTGCCTTCTCCCATTCGTCTGGGGGCAGGGGTCAACACAGGCTCGGCGATCGTGCGCCAGGTGGGCAACAACACCCGCCAAGAATATACGGCTCTGGGAGATACGGTGAATTTGGCCTTTCGCATCGAGAGCGCTACCCGCACCCTCAACGCCGACCTGGCGGTCAGCCAGGACACCTACACCTGCTTGGCCAAACAACTGGGGCAGGCGGCCACCTGCTTCTCCCATCAGGCCGTAGAGCTGAAGGGGTACGCCCACCGCCATCAGGTGTACTACTGCGATGTGCGGTCTTTGCAAGCCGTTCTCAGCCCCTAGACTTGGATCCGACTACCCGGAGATGTCTTGCCGCTGTCTGCTGTCTGACGAGCAATGATGTGCCCACCCTGAACCGCCTGTTTTGGGATGGCCCCCAGGTGGTGCGCTTTGGTGTGGGGGAAAATCTCTACGGGGGAGACGAGATCAAGGCTTTTCGCCAACGGCGTCCTCCCACGAATTTGGCCCGCGAGATGCTGCGTTTGCAGGTAGTCACCTTTGGGGCGGATTGCGGCTCGGTCACCTTAGAGTTTCGCCGCCTGGTGAACGGGATCCCTCGCTTGGGCCGCCAAAGCCAGATGGGGTACAGGTTCCCCGATATCGGCTGGAAGATTGTCTCTGCCCACGTGTCGTTTTTGCCGGAAGATCAGGGGGAAATGCTGCGCAAAAGCTGGGGATCCACCTCGCCCACGTAGGTATTCAGCCCAATGGCCGTGGCGATCAAAGCCCCGTCCACCTCCACCCGCCGATACTGGGAGATGGCCTCTGCCAGGGGCACATCCACCACCCGCCGATTTTGCCAGGCCACCATGCGGTCGTATTTGCCTTGGGCGATCAAGTCCACAGCAGCCACCCCAAAGGCTGCTCCCAGCAGGCGATCCAGAGGAGAGGGCGTACCTCCCCGCTGCAGGTGGCCCAAAACCATAACCCGCGTCTCGATGCCGGTGCGCAGGGCGATCTCGTTGCCGATGTAATGGCCGATGCCGCCGTAGAGAGACTGCCCCAGGCTGTTGGTGTAGGTCACCGGCTCCCCCGACTCGGTGCGAACTGCCTCCGCCACCACCACGATGCTGAAGTTATTGCCCCGCTCTTTGCGGTCGCGGATTCTTTTGCAGACATTCTCCAGCTTGTAGGGAATTTCCGGGATCAAAATCACATGCGCCCCCCCGGCAATGCCAGCGCTGATGGCAATGTGACCGGCATCCCGCCCCATGACTTCCATGACCATGACTCGGCTGTGGCTGATGGCCGTGTAGGTGAGCTGATCTAGAGCTTCCACAGCCACGCTCAGAGCTGTGTTGAACCCCACCGAATACTCGGTGGCACCGACATCGTTGTCGATGGTCTTGGGGATCCCGACAAAGTTCCAATCCCCCTGCAGGGCCAGTTGCCGGAGAATGGCCAAGCTGCCATCCCCCCCCACCCCGATCAGCGCATCCAACCCAAGCCGGTGGTAGCCGGTGATCACTTCTGCCGAGCGATCCACCAAGCTGCCATCGGGCATAGGGTAGGCGAAGGGGTTGCCTTTGTTCACGGTACCCAAGATGGTGCCGCCGTAGCGCAAAATGCCGGAAACCCGCTTCACATCCAGCAGCTCCGCCTCCACCGGTCGAGCCATGAGCCCTGCCGTCGCATCTTTGATGCCATAAACTTCCATGTCGTAGTCGCGGGCCCGCCGCACCACCGCTCGAATCACGGCGTTGAGGCCGCCACAATCGCCGCCGCTGGTGAGGATCCCGATTCGCTTACGTTTGGGCATAGAGCTCTAGTTAAAGAAAGGTGAACATCCTGAACAGAGATAAGGGTCTATATCGCTTGCAGAGAATCCCTACTCAATCGCAAACTACGGATGTGATCCAGTCGATCATTGTCTCGATTATCTTGGTTCAATCAGCTCTGGAGAAACACCTTCTGGTTGGGGGAGTGCTGAAAAAGAAGAAATTGAGGGATCCATACAGCCCAGCAAGATCAGGTCAGCTTGCGTTCTCGGTGGGGTTTGGGGTTGGCGATCAAGCCCAGCCGTTAAGTATTCTTCACAAAAAGAATTAAGAAACATTGCCGCACAAGCTGCCGATTGGGAAAGCCTTCGATATCTCTGAGGATAGATCTTTTCAATCAAAAAGACTTGGGGGCAACAATCCACTCAAAAACTGAAATTATTTGTTAAGCAGGGATGATCAAAACCCGGCCAACCCGATGATAGGGATGAGGATAGAGATAAGGCATCCAGTCTGATTTGGGAGCAGTACCATGACTCAAACCATTGCCCAGTGTGCTCTACAAGGGGCCTCAGAGTTGCTCAGCCGCTACCAGCGGGGAGAGCGCCATTTTCCCCAGTCCTGCTTGGAGTATGCCTTCTTGAGGGGGGCCGATCTGCGAGGGGCCAATCTCGAGGGATCCGATTTGCATGGGGCTAACCTGCGCTACGCCAACCTGCGGGGCAGCAATCTGGCGAAGGCTGATCTGCGCTGTGCCGACCTGCGCTATGCCGACCTTGAGGGAGCCTGCTTGGAAGGGGCCAATTTGAGGGGATCCCTCTACAATCACAGCACCTGCTTCCCGGTGGGGTTTGATCCGGTGACGGCAGGGATGCAGCCCTTTGAATTTTGATTGGGGAAGGAGAGGGGATCCCTGAGCCCTCAGGCCAAGGGAAAGCGCTCCCGCAAATCTCGAATCACCGGAGCGGGCACCAGATGATCGATGGGGCCGCCCAACTTGGCGACCTCCTTCACCAGGCTGCTGCTGACAAAACTGTGCTCGCTGGCGGTGGCAAGGAACAAGGTTTCCAGTTCGGGAGCCAGCAGCTTGTTGGTGTGGGCCATTTGCAGCTCCACATCGAAGTCCGACAAAACTCGCAAGCCGCGCACGATCACCTTTGCCCCCCGTTGGCGGGCATAGGCCACCGTCAGACCTGAAAACGTATCAACTTCAACATTTTTGAGATGGGCTGTGGACAGGCTAATCTGGGCTTGCCGCTGCTCGGGGCTGAACAGAGGGGTTTTGTTGGGGTTTTTCAAGACGGCGACGATTACCTTGGAAAAAAGACGGCTGGCCCGCTCGATAACATCGAGATGCCCAAGGGTAATCGGGTCGAAGCTGCCGGGGTAGAGGGCGATCATGGCCAACTGTGCACTATTCCCTAGCCTACCTGGTCGCGGGCCCACGCCAAATAGGTTGTGCTCACCAAGTTGGCCGTCAGGGCCAGGATCTCGGGCTCAGCGTAGGGGTGCAGCTCTCGCAGCCGTTGTTCCAGGCGGGGATAGGCAGTTGCGGGCAATTTGAGCAGGATGAGGAACTCGGCATCGGTCTGCAGGGATCCCTGCCAGCGATAGTAGGACGTGATCCCGGGCAAGACCTGGGCACAGGCCACATAACGTTCGGCCACCAAGGTATGAGCCAAGCGATGGGCCTCGGTTTCGGATCCCACCGTGGTCATGACAACCGCGAGGGTATCGGGTGTGATCTTGTCGTCCATGCGGGGCGGGGAAGTTGTTAGCCGGGCGGTTTCTCCCTATCCTATCGCCCGCCGGGCTAGGCGTTCCTAGCTCACCGAGGGCTTGGCTTTCCCAAAGTAGGGTCGCTTCTGGTGCCAGCGCCAGGCAGTTTGAATGATCTCGGCCAGGTCGGTGTAGAGAGGTTTCCAGTTGAGATCCCGAAAGATGGCACCGGCATCGCCCACCAAGCGCGGGGGATCCCCAGGTCGACGTGCTCCCATTTGCACCGGGATCCGCTTTCCGGTCACGGCTGCTGCGGTGGCAATGACCTCTTTGACGGAAAAGCCTTGGCCATTGCCCAGGTTGTAGGCTGCTGGTACGGGTCGGCCAGAGGCCAGCGCTTCTACCGCCAACACGTGGGCTTGAGCCAGGTCGGTGACGTGAATGTAGTCGCGGATACAGGTGCCATCGGGGGTATCGTAGTCCTCTCCAAAAACCGTGATGTGAGGACGTTGGCCTCCGGCGACCTCCAACACCAAGGGGATCAAGTGGGTTTCCGGGTCGTGGGCCTCCCCAATTTCACCATCGGGATCGGCTCCGGCGGCATTGAAGTAGCGCAGGCTAATGGATCGGATCCCGTGGGCAACCTGGAAATCTTGCAAGATCTGCTCCACCATTAGCTTGCTCTGGCCGTAGGGGTTGATGGGACGTTGCGGATGACTTTCGGGAATGGGAATCCGCTCTGGCACCCCATAAGTGGCACAGGTGCTGGAGAACACTATGTAAGGGATCCCGTGATCCCGCATGGCCTCCAGCAAGTTCAGGGATCCGGCCACGTTGTTGCGGTAGTATTTGCCGGGATCCTTGACCGACTCGCCCACATAGGCATAGGCAGCAAAGTGAATCACCCCTTCCGGGCGATAGTGCTGGATGACTTGATCAAGCCGCTGGCGGTCGGCGAGATCCCCAATCTCCAACGGCCCCCAGCGAACCGCCCAGGGGTGCCCGTAAACCAAGTTGTCGTAAGTGATGGGCAGATGGCCAGAGGCCGCCAGAGCTTTGCAGGTGTGGCTGCCGATGTAGCCCGCCCCGCCGGTAACCAGGAGACGCATAGGCAAACGTCAGATGGAAGATCCCACCCAGGGTAAAGGTTGTCAACGGGATCCCTTCAAGCTCCAAAAGCTTCTTTGGCGGCGTACATGACCTCCACACTGATCTCGGTCAAGCCTCGTTCGCGGGCAAATTTTTCGGTGTTGCGTTTAACCTTGCCGCGCACAAAGCCGGGCACCTTGTTCAGCTCCGCCTGGGCTTCCCGCGTCCAGATGAGGTCGGAATCGGCGCTCAGGCTCTTGTGAATCACCTCCTTGGTGTCGTGGCCACCGAAGATCTCCAGCAGATGATCTTCCATGCCCAGGGTAAAGGAGTTGTAGATCAAGTCCACAATTTGGTTGGCGCCCTCGTAGCCCAAAAAGGGCCGGTAGCCGATAGGGAAATCCTGCACGTGGATGGGGGCCGAGATGACCCCACAAGGGATCCGCAGCCGTTTGCCCACATGCCGCTCCATCTGGGTGCCGAAAATCGCAGCAGGTTCCGCCTGGGCAATCGCATCCGCCACGCGGGTGTGGTCCTCTGTCATCAAGACCTGATCGCAATATTCCCCCACCTCTGCCTGGAACCACTCTCCATCGTAGGTGCAATAGCTGCCCGCCCACACCACGTGGATCCCCATCTCGCGGGCCAGGATTTTGGTGATGGCCGCCGCGTGGGTGGAATCCCCGAAAACCACCGCTTTTTTGCCGGTTAGGTTTTGGCAGTCGATGGAGCGGGAAAACCAGGCCGCTTGGGAAATGTGCAGCGTTTGCTCCTGGATGTAGGCTTCATAATCGACAGGGATCCCTTGCTCGTTTAGGATCTGCTGGATCTGGCGGATGAAGCGGGCCGTTTCCACCACCCCCATCGGGGTGATCTCAATGTAAGGCATGCCGAATTCCTGCTGCAGATAGCGAGCTGTCATCGGCCCCAGCTCCCGGTAGGGCACCACATTAAACCAGGCCCGCCCCAGGTGCTTGAGATCGTGGACGCTGGCTCCCTGGGGGATCACCAGGTTGAGCTGGATCCCCAGATCCCGCAGCAGCACCTTCAGCTCCCGCAGATCATGGGCATTGTGAAACCCTAGGGTGGAAATGCCAAGGATGTTACAGGAAGGCCGCTCCGTCTTTTGGGGCAGGCCGTCTAACTCCCCGCTTTTGCGAGCTTTGGTGATATAGAACTCCACAATCTGCTGCAGGGTGCGATCCGCTGCCTGCAATTCGTTAACCCGGTAGTGGTTGACATCTGCCAGCACCACATCGCAGCGACTGGCCAACTGGGCCTGCCGGACAAAGTGATGCAGATCTTCCTGCAAAATGCTAGAGGTGCAGGTGGGGGTGACGACGATCAGATCCGGCTGCTCCTCGCCGTCTTTGCGGACGATGTTGCGAATCACCTTTTCGTCGGATCCCCGCGCCAACACCTGCCGGTCAACGACGCTGGTGGTTACCGGAGTAAAATCCCGCTCTCGCTCCAACATGGAACGCATCACGTTGAAATAGTCGTCTCCCAGAGGAGCGTGCATGATGCTGTGAACGTTTTTGAAGGAGCTGGCCACCCGCAGCGTGCCGATATGGGCAGGGCCAGCGTACATCCAATAGGCCAATTTCATGGGCAGCCTCTCAAGAAAGCCAGAGACAAAATCAAGGATCCCAACCCACCGCCGGATGTGCACCCGCTGGGAATCTCTCCTGGCATTGTAGAACGCTCAGCAGCCGGCATCCCTTGGCTGTTATCCTCCGTAACTCCCAACCGAGACGCTCCCAAGCCAAACTCGATCAAAAGAAAAACAACCCTGCCAAGGCAAGTGTGATTACGGGGATCCCTCTACTCCGCCCAAAGGGCTTGTTCCATCCTAGAAATAGGGGCGATGGATACCCATCTGGCCCCAAAGTTCAAGCTAAGGAACCTCAGGGATCGTGACAGGTGAATCGGCTAGCAGGCAAGAGCAGAGGAGTTTTTGTAGTTTTCGTTACATGTTAACTTTTGGAGACAAAACATGTAGCTCTACAACATTGAGCAGAGATTCTTGTTTACAGAAGCAAGCTTTCTGTTGAGGAAGGCAGACTAACAGAGGGAAGAGAAATGGCTGATGTTTCCCTCAATACAAACTCGACACAAAGCATAAGAATTGTCGATTATTGACGATTTCATGCGCCGTAATCGATCAAAGGTTGCTCCTTCTTCAAAGGTAAAGGTGTGAGGTGAAAGCTTATGGGTTCCACAACGATTTCTTGGCAACGTGCTCGCAGAGCTCCCCAGGAGCTGACCGGTTCCATGACTTCCGTGCACTTCAAACCTACAACTCACCTGCGCGACTGGTTGCAGGCTCCATTGCGACCCATCCAATCGGCTATCGATAACTTCAGCATCCGCGATCCCCGCTTGGCCCACTTCCTTTGCCGGTGGATCCCGGCCCGCTGTCCCTTCGAGCGAGATGTGGTGTTGTTTGGCCACAAGGTGATGCATATTCCGCCCATGTGCAAACTTAACCCCCTCTACGACCAGGTGGCAGGGCTGCGCTTCCGGGCCTTGTCGTTTTTGACGGAGCGAGGAGAAGACATTAGCCGTTACCTGTAAGGCAGCTTTTTCCACTAAATCTTTTTTCAAGGGATCCCTGGCCATCCAAAGCCTGCTGCCAAACTCCGGAGCGGATCCCATTAGAAGCGGGTCTCAAACTCGATGGAAATGACATTGTTGCCCTCGAGGTCGGTGCTGGCGCGGGTGAGGGTTTGCTCGTTGAGGCGGTAGCGGGCGCTGTAGCGGGTGGGCTGAAAGGGATCCGTTAGGTTGCGCTGCACCGAGATGGAAGTGGCTGGCCCCAGATCGCGGGCCACCTCCAGCGCTAGCCCTATCGAGGAGCGGTTGGCAGCGCGGGTATCGACCTGGGGGACGGGGCTAATGCGCACCTCGTCTAGGCCCAGGGTGTCCCGCAGCGTGTCCAGCACATCGTTGAGCAAGGCAGTTCCGGCCAGGCCGGCCACTCCCGCTTCGGGGTTGAGGCGGACCAGAGCTGTGCCTCCCAGGAGGGCGACGATCTCTTCCGGGGAGCGGCTGGGGCTGCTGGAAAGGGACAGAACTCCATTGCGGGGATCCGCCTCAGCCAGCTGGCTGGCCCGCCCGTTGACCGTGGCGAAAATCTCGATGCTCTGCTGGGATCCCGGCAGGTTGCGGTTGGTGTCAAAGGGGGAGAGCTCTTGGGGAAAGCGATAGACCTCGATGGCCTGGGTCATCAAGCGCAGGTTCAGGAAGGGATCGAAGGGGTTGTCTAGGTCAAAAGTGGCGGTATTGGAGCGGGAGCGATCCAGGCGAAAGTTGGCAAGGGGCAGGTTGACGCGGCCTCGCTCTAGGGCAATGGTGCCCGCTGGGCGCAGATCCTGGGGAGTGCCAAACAGGCGCAAGGTGCCGGCAGCATTGAATTCAAACAGATTGGGACGCTGCACGCGGATCCCTGGCCCCAAGACCAGCTCCAGTCCGTTGAGCCGCGGCTGCCAGAAGGGATCCGGCGAAGTCGAGCCGGCGGCAGCTGTTGCGGCCTCAGGTTCTGCCCGGCGGGGGCTGACATCCACGATCCCTTGAGAAACCTCCAGCCGCCCCTCGAGCAAAGGTTGCAGAAGCAGCCCTCTGACAGCCACCTCGCCGTCCAGATGGCCAGTGTAGAGGTTGGGCAGGTTGAGCTGGACCCCTTGGAGTTGCAGAGTTAAGGGTGGCGAGGTTTCGTCCATCTGCAGGGCACCGCGAGAGTTGACGGGCAAAAAGCCTTCAGCCAAAAGGGATCCACCCCCCAACTGTCCCCGCAGCTCCTGGACTTGCAGCTGATTGAGGTTAAAGGCGATCTGGCCTGTGAGGTCGGTAATGGGCTCCGGCAGGGCTGCCAGCTTGAGGATCCCCGAGTTGAC
Source organism: Thermostichus sp. MS-CIW-38 (assembly GCF_054058415.1). Classification (NCBI taxonomy): domain Bacteria; kingdom Bacillati; phylum Cyanobacteriota; class Cyanophyceae; order Thermostichales; family Thermostichaceae; genus Thermostichus; species Thermostichus sp. MS-CIW-38. Next base: position 28,210 of record NZ_JBSSAH010000006.1, read on the forward strand.
GCTCAAGTTCCCCTGCAGGCTGGGCTCTCGCAAGGTGCCGCGGATGGCCAGCTCCAGTTGGCTTTGGCCGCCTTCCCAGCGCACCTGGTCGGTGAAGAGGTTGATCAGGCGCAGACCGCCATGCTTGGCTTGCAGGGTGAGGTCGATCTGGTCGGATTCGGCCCGCACCTCGGCAAAGGGCAGGGTGTAGGGCACTAGGCCAAAGAGGCGAATGGGTTCGTCACCATTGGCCAGCAGGGCGCCGTCCAGGCGCAGCTGCCCCCGCTGGTAGTCAAATTGTCCTCCCACCTCCCGCAGCGGCACCTGGTTGATCTGGGCGTTGACCACTGTCAGGGATCCGCGGGCATGGGGATCCCGCAGGTTGCCGGCCAGCTCCACGTCCAGGTTGAGATCCCCCTGCAGCTCCAGCTCCTCTGGCAGGAAGCGGTCCAGCAAAGCCAGAGGCAATCCTTGGATTTGCAAGGATCCCGACTGTTCCTCTAGGCCCAGCTTGCCCACAAAAAGGGCTTGACGTTCGCCACTGCGCAACCGCAGCGGCTCCAACACCACTGCATCTCCAGCCAGGCTGCCCCTGGCAGTAAGGCTTTCGATGCCAAACTCCTCTGCCTGCCAATTCTGGCCCTCAAGGTAAAAGCTGACGCTAGGCCGGTTGAGGCTGCCGACCAGGCTAACGCTGGCTTGGAATTCCCCTCGCAGACTTGTGGGCGGCGGGAAAGTGCTCCGCACCGCTGACGCGAACAGCGGATCCATGCGGCTGGCCAAGGTCTCCAGGTGGACGGCCAAGATCTGGGCATAGTACTCCAGCTGCTCCAGGAGAGGATGGTTGGGCAAACCGACCGGGTCGGTCTTTAACGCCGAGGCAGGGCCCAAGGGGGGCCGCCGGAAGCCGCGAGTGGTGATGTCTTGCCACTGCCGCCACTTAAAGGCAGAGACGATGTCTTCCAGGCGGCCCTGGCGGGTGCTGATCTCTAGGTTAATTTGAGGAACGGAAACCTCTGGAGTAGACTCCAAACCGCCCTGGAGGGGATCCGCCGGCAGCTCCAGGGTGCCGCTAGCGGTGTAGGTGCTCTCAAACAAATCCAGTTGAGCTTGGGCGATCTCTAGGCGAGGAGAACCATTACCAGCGTGGTAGTCGAAATCCACCGAAAAGCCCCGTACTTCGATCCCTCCCAACTGCAGATCCGCCACCGCAGCCCGTCCTTGGGCGGCGCCGCTTGCCAGGTCAACTGCCACCTCCCCCTCGAGGGTTCCCTGCAGACTGGCCCACGGCCCGGCAGCCACCCCCCCCAGCAAAGCCAGAGGCAACTGGTTCACTGCCACCTGGAGCTCCTCTTGCCGGCGTTGGCCGCGAATTTCCGCCTCGCCCCGCTGCACCTGAAACTGCAAAGGCTGAAACTGGGGATCCAACTGCAGCGCCAGTCGATCCCGCTTCCCCCGCAGATCCACTTCCGTCCCCTGAACAGACCCCTGAAAGGGCCCGGCCAAGTCTTCAAAGGCCACATCTCCCACCTGCAAGCCCCGCAACTGCACCTTGCCAGTCACCTGCAAGGTGTCCAGAGGTCCGCGGATCTGGCCGGATCCCTGCAGCACTCCTTTCACCAGCGGCGGCAGGCCGGGTACTTCTGCCAGCGTAATCCCGTCGGTGGTAAAGCTCAGATCCAGGGATCCCACCTGCAGCGTCTGGGGATCCAAGGGGATCTGCCCTTCGACCCTGGCCAGGCGAGTGCCACCTGCCAACACCTCCGCCTCCTGGATATGCAGTCCGGATCCCTCCCAAGTCACCTGGCCGCGGATGCCCTCAACCCACTGCCATCCCCTCGCTCCCAAAGGCTGCAACAAAGCCAGCGACCCTTGCGCCCGCAACGCCCCCAGGAAGCCCACTTCTGCTGCCGCCGCCCTGTCCAGCTGCGCCGTCAGCTCGCCAGAGAGGGATCCCGGCCATTGGGGGTTGAAAAAGGCCAGCGGCACCTCCTGAGGAGCCAACTGCGTCTGGAGCTGTCCCCCCGCCCACCGCCCCGCCACCGCCACCCGGCCTCCGCCCACGTCCAGCACCGCCTGCGGCACCTGCACCACCCAGTCCCGACCCTCCGGCAAAACCTGCAGCTGCCCTCTTCCGGCAATCTCTCCCCCTTGGGTTGCCCAGGTGGCCTCTACCTGAGGTTGGGATCCCGTCAGCGCCACCTGCACTTGAGCGGAAACCGGCCCCACCCAAGGAAGAGCGCCCCGGCGGGGCAGGTTGAGGCCGTAAAGGGCCAGCACCTGCTCCACGTCGGCTCCGCTGACTTGAAGATCGAACTGGCCTGCCAAGCCGGCAGCCCATTGCAGCTGGCCGGAGCCTTGGATGCGACCCCCTGCAGTCTTGAGGTCAATTGCTTCCAAGGCCAAGGTTTGATCCGCAAAGCGGAAGCCAAAGGCATACTCCGACACCGGCAGGCGATCCACCTGCCCCGGCGAAAGCCCCCGCAACTGTCCCCGGATCTGCGGCTGATCCAAGGCTCCAGTGACCGCTACGGATCCCCCTACCACCCCCTCCACCGCCACCGGCAGGCCAGTCACGTCAAACGTCTCTTGGATCTGTTGAAGACTGGCCGGCACCAGTTCCGCCTGCAAACCAAACCCCTGTCCTTGCTCCCAGACCACCGGGCCTTTTAGCTCGGCAAAGGAAAGCTGACCAAAGCGACCGCTCACCCCCTCCAGCTCCAACCCCTGCAAGGTAAAGCGAACGGAGCCCTTCACCTCTTCAAAAGGATGGGGCAACCTCTCCAGATCCAGCCGAGCCTGTTGAACCTGGGCCTGCCCCGTCAACTCCAGCGGTTGATCCCGCCGCCAGAGCACCTGGAGATCCAAGCCAGTTTCCCCCTGCACCTCCGCAAAAGGGGCCGCCGGCACCACACTGGGCAAGAGATCCAAAGGCAGACGAGCTGCAGAAAGCGTCACCGAACCGGAAGCCTGGGCAAAATCCGCCACCCCCCTGAGCTGCAGGGGGTACCCCCCCTCCCCCTCCCGAGGGAGCAACCGTGCCGTCGCCTGGAAACTGGCCCGCCCCCCGAAAAGATCCTCCTCTCCTGGCGGGGCATTGTGAGTCAGCCACACCTGCACCTGGCCCTGCAGCCGATCAAACTGGCGTCGCTCCCCCACCAAAGGGATGGCCGTCAGGGATCCCTGGCGCAAACGGATGTTCAGCCCATGCAAGGGCAGGGATCCCTCCCCTTCGGGCAGTTGAAACTGCACATCCGCCCAGCCGCGATCCAGCGTTTCCATCAGCAGCAGTTGCGGCTGGTTTAGGGTAACATTCAGCACCCACTGACCCGTCTGCAGCCAAGTCCAGAAATCAGGGCTGAGGTCGATGGAGCCGATACTGGCCAGATGTTCAACGCGGCTTTCTCCCAAGCTCACCTGCCAGGGGGCCAGAAACCTCACCTCCCCCAATTCCACGCGCCGGCGCATCGCTTGCGAGAGGGTTGCTTCCACCTGCGGCAGCACGTGATCTTGAAGGTAGATCCCTGTTCCCCAGGCGGCACCAAAGGCGGCAGCCGTCAAGCCCAAACCCACCCCAGCTAGAGTGATGGGGGAAAGGTTGAATCGTTGCTGCTGCATCTTTGGATCTTGGTGATCCTCTCCCAACCGCCTACCCCTTAAAAACCTGACAGGCTCCCAAAAGCCGTTCGTGCACTGCGGGCCGACCTTGCCGGCACAGTTGCCCCCATCCTACCCAAGGACTCCTGGCTTGCCACGAGGGAACAGAAAGAAGAGATCCCTGCTCCCAGGCGTAATTCCCCCGAAGACCCCGCGGAAAAATACCGTCTCCCGCGGAGAACGGGGATGCTAAGCTATCTCCACACCCGAGATTGAACCCACCCTGGGGCCTCTCTCAGGTGTTCCCTTCTGTCGAGATGGTTGAAAGGAGAAGAGCCATTCCGGAACCCCTATCTCTGACGGTCAGCTTGCGCGGCAGCCGCGAGGCGCTGGAAAACTGCCAGGTCTTTCACCTGACTGGCCTTCTGGATGCCTTTTCCGAGCCGGTCTTTGTTAAGGTGGTCACCAAATACCTGGAAGAGGGATCCCCTAACCTCATCTTGGATTTGACAGGGATCGACTTCATCGATAGCTCTGGCGTCGGCGCCCTGGTGCAATTGGCCAAGCTGGTGCAGGGCCGCGCAGGTATCTTTCAGGTGGTGAGCAATCCCCGCATCACCCAAACGGTGAAGCTGGTGCGCCTGGAGAAGTTCCTGTCTTTGCGCAACTCCTTGCAGGAAGCCTTGGATCGCCTGAAGGAAGGAAGTACGGGCAGTACAGAGACCGCCTGATACGTAATAAGTATGGGTCTGGGAACCTTTTGGGGGATCAGTGCTGGAGCAGGGGATCCCGACTGGATCACGGTCAAAGCAGCCCGCATCCTCAGCACGGTCAACTGGGTGGCCTGTCCCCAAAATGCTGCCGGCCAGCCGGGCTTGGCCTACCAAATTGTGCGCCCTTGGCTGCGACCGGAACAAACCCTCTTGCCGCTTCGCCTGCCCTTTGTCACCCAGCCGGAAGTCCTGCAAGCTGCCTGGCGAGTGGCTGCCCAGCAACTAGCCCCACTCCTAGAAAGGGGAGAAGATGTCGCCTTCATCTGTGAGGGAGACGTGGGCCTCTACAGCACCTTCGCCTACGTGGCCCAAGCCCTGCGGCAGCGGATCCCCGCCTTGCCCATCCAGGCCATACCGGGGGTGTGCTCTCCCTTAGCCGCTGCTGCTGCCCTGGGATCCCCCTTGGTGCTCGGCTCCGAGAAATTGGCGATTTTACCGGCTCTGTTTGCCCTCTCGGAACTGGAGCAGGCTTGTGCCTGGGCTGAGGTAGTCGTCCTCATGAAAGTGGCCTCTGTCTACCCTCAGGTTTGGCAGTGGCTGGCCGAAAGAGGTTGGCTGCAACAAGCCAGCTTGGTGGTCTGGGCCGGCTGGCCTCAGCAAACCCTCTTCCCCACCCTGGAAGGACTGGCCGACTACCGGCCCCCCTACTTTTCCCTGCTGATCCTGCGTTCTCGGCCCCGAAATCAAGATTCTCTTAACCTGGAAAACGAGCTACAGCTGGAATGAGTTTTCTAGGATAGGGAATGAGTTCCTTCCGGCGATTAAGCCCGAAGCAGGGGTTGGTCGGTATTTTTTTGCGTGTGTTTCCATTGAGCTTAAGTCCCGTACCGAGCCGGCTTGTTTCCCCAAAAAATCAGGTGTCCTGTGACGGAAAGAGGCTGAGGAATCCGAATCCAGAATGCTGGGATCCCTCATTGACCTGAACCAAAAAGAGATGAAAAGACCAAGTTAAAGGAATGATCCAGCCTGTTAAGAATGGTTGCCGCCCTTGGTGGAGAGATCGGCTATAGGTTAGATTATGAATGTAGTGATTCAGGCGAGGAGGATAATATCTCATCCCCATCTCAAATGCGAGGCACCGCTTCTCGACTGACTCAAATCCAAAATTCTCTCCAAAGTTCTCTGTCGGTCAACGCTCTGATCCAAGCTTCCGATCCGTTGCTTCGGCAGACTCTCCTGAGAAGTGGTTGTCTCGCTCAGCAGAGCACCTGGTACCTACGACAGGTTTTCCTCAAAGCAGAACAAGGGAGTTAGGCAGATAGCAGTTGGGCTTGCTGCACAAGCCACTGGGAAAGTGAGAGAGCGCTCTAGGTGTTCCTCAAATAATCCTCAAATAAAAGTGGTTTTGCCAGATCAACAAGCTCAGCCGGCTATTTTGAGTCTCCATTCATGAGCGAGTCAGGGTGGGAAAATCGGTGATCAGGTTCAGGTGCTCTCAACCTGCAAGCTCTGCGAGTCGGAACCAGCGCTCAGTGGGACAAGGACTGCGGGCTTTAGCAATTCGAGGTTCTCTCAGTTCATAGTTTCACTCTCACTTTCAGGAGGTTGCTATGTTTACCTTTCTCTCAAAGATTGCTAGAGCAATTATCCGCATATTTGCTCCTGCCAAGTCCGATCTGGTGGAAGTGGGTTACCAGCCTATCACGGATGATATCTATCGCATCAACGGCTCAGCCTGCCATTTTAGCGATCTGGAGATCTCATCGTAAACCTCAGAGTCGGATTCTGGTGTCGGAGCGGCCACTGGCGCTGGCCCAAAAATTGAGTTCGTTTGTTTGCCGACTAATTTGTCGAGCCCAGTAGTGGGAGCGGTTGAATCAGCTACAGGTTAAGACAACAGAATAAGTTTTACAGAATAAGTTTTGATGAATCTTGGATGCGGTTAGTCCGCGTCGGCAGGGGTGGTTTTCCTCCCTGTGGCCAAGTCCTACCGGTTCAGTGGTGGCTCCCCGTGGGGGTCACCACTTATTGTTTTGTTGTTTGCAAGTTGTTTGGGAAAATAAGGGGGATGCCTGCGGTTGCCCCGTCTCAACCTGTGTTGCCTTCCCCTGTGGTTTACCCGGCTACACCGGGCGATCTGGATCCCTTGGCCGAAGTTCTGGCGCAGGTTTTTTATCCGCCCTCAGGCCTGCAACGCTGGATCCACCCAATTCGCAAGCTGGGCATTCGCGAAGAGTTGCGCCTCAGGCTGGCCGCAAGGGATCCCTACTATTGCTGTCTGGCGGCTGCGGTGGGATCCGAAGTGGTGGGCACTGCCGAGATCTCTTTGCGGGTCACAGCCCACGGGAAGTATCCCTACCTCTCCAACTTGGCGGTGCTGCCCGGCTGGCGGCGGCGAGGAATTGCTCGTCTGCTTTTGCTCAGTGCTGAAGGGGTGGCGAAAGGGTGGGGCTACCGCTGTTTGCATCTGCACGTGTTGGAAGACAATCTCCCCGCGCGGCAACTGTACGCTCAACTGCGCTATACCCCCATCGAACGCACCTCTCAACTCTGGCGATGGTTGGGGATCCCTCCGCAGCTTTTGCTCTGCAAGTGGTTACCTTGAATTGGCAAAGGAATTGGCAAAGCGGCAACATTGAGCTGGCAGAGTGGAGATGCTTCCCACCCCGCTGGCTTGCTTCTGCGCAGTGAGGCGAGTTCCTGGACTCATATAAAGTTATGTAAACTAGAGATGGGTTCTAGAGAGGTCTCGGAGGGGCAGTGAGGGAATTGGGCAGGGTTTTCATGGGATTGGTTGTGGGCCTGCTTGTGGGCTTTGGGATGGCTCAGCCTGCCTGGGCCCAGTGGGGGACTACCCCTCTCCCGCCAATAGGTTCTCCGGCACCGGAGTTCGCATTGCCAGATCAAGCCGGGCAAATACGGCGGCTGGCGGATTTTCGGGGGGAGTGGGTGGTGTTGTATTTTTACCCCCGCGACTTCACTTCCGGCTGTACGATTGAGGCCCGCCGCTTTCAGCAAGATTTGCCCAAGTTCCGGGCCATGGGGGCACAGGTTGTGGGCGTGAGCGCTGACTCGGTGGACTCTCACAGGCGCTTTTGCTCGGCAGAAGGGCTACAGTTTCCTTTGCTGTCGGATCCCGACGGCACGGTCAGTCGAGCTTACGGCTCCTGGATGGGCGATGTTGCCCTGCGCAATACGTTCTTGATCGACCCGGAGGGGATTTTGCGAGAAATCGACCCAATCGTGAACCCCAGCCGCCACAGTGCTGAGGTTCTGGCCCAGTTGCAACGGCTTGTCGGTAGCTAGCCCTCTAGCTTTCCGGGCCAAAAGTCTGCTCGAACTCGTAGAGCAACTCGTCGATCTCCTCCAGCGCTTGGTTGACATCCACGCGCAAGCTGCCCAAGTCTGGCTTTTCCAGCAGCTTGGCTACTGCTGGCCGGCGTTCGCGGATCAGCTTGATGCGCTCTTTCAAGGCGGCAATTTCGGCGGCGTCCATGACTTCAGAGACCCAATCCACTCCCTTAGCTTATCGTTTCCTCCCAGTCGCCGGGATCCCTTTCTGAACCACCGAGAGCCAATCATAATAGAGCTGCGCAACCTGGCACTCAACCCCGCTTCAGCTAGAAATTGCAGGAGCCCCGCACTGTACCCGTAGGTTCGGTGTCGGGAGGAATGCTATAATAATACTGCGGACACCAGAAACGGTTGTTTAGGGCACTGGTAACGGTCGATTGGGGGTGCAGTAAACCACCCCAGAGGCTCGTGGTTGGCTTGCTAACTGCAGGGCTACTAAAAGCCCGCTCCGTACCGCCTAGCGGTTGGTGTCGGGTAGTTTACAGGTGCTGACATGCTCCCCTACACCCAGATTGTCGCCCACCGTGGGGAGCACACCCACGCCGAGGAAAACACGTTGGCCGCTTTTGCTGCTGCTGTTGAAGTGGGGGCCGAGCAAATTGAGCTGGATGTGCGCTGTAGCCGAGATGGGATCCCACTGGTTGTTCACGATGCCGATTTGGATGGACAGCCTTTGGCCGCATTAACTTGGGCCGAGATTCGGGCCCGCAAACCCACGATTCCCACTCTTGAAGAGACCCTGTCACATATCAAGGGCAAGATCACCCTCGATATCGAACTCAAAGAAGCAGGCTATGAGGAACAAGTCCTTGCCCTCGTTAGCGATATTTTGACCCCCGAAGAATTTGTGATCACCTCTTTTTTGCCTCAGGTGGTGCAGCGGGTTAAAACGCTTTTGTCCCCGCAACCCAAGGTTGGCCTGTTGATCGAGGCAAAGGCTGAGGAGCAAGCCAAGGGATCTTTACTTACCCGTTGCCGGGAGTTGGGAGCGGATTTTCTGGCCCCCCACTACAGTTGGGTGAACTTGCAGTTCTTGGCTGAAGCTGAACAGGCCGGGATCCCTCTGTACGTTTGGACGGTGAACGATCCTGAAGTGATGAAGTTGTGCTTGCAGCCATTTGCCGGCTCAGTAGGACAAAATCCCGTTGTTCAAGGGTTGATTACCGACCGTCCCCAATTGGCTTTGCAAATTCGCGCCCACCGTTTGGCAGGAGTAGAGGGGGCAAAACCCTAGACCATGGGCACAAACTGCACCGGAAAAGCCCCTTTTTGAACCCATCCTTGGGCTGTTTTGCAGAGGATCAGCAAGGACTGGGATCCCTGGGCACCGGAGTCCGAAGGGCTTTCTCCCACCGGCACCACCAAGGTGCCCCCCACCGCCAGTTGATCCAGCAGCACCATGGGCACAGTTGGGGGCGCTGCCGTCACCACGATGGCATCGTAGGGAGCATGCTCTGGCCAACCTTGGTAGCCATCCCCCTGACGCACTTCCACGTTGCGATAGCCCAGGGCAGCGAGGGTTTGTTGAGCTTGAGCAGCCAATGGGGACAGACGCTCCAGGCTATACACTTGCCGGGCCAGCTCTGCCAAAACAGCCGCCTGATAGCCGGAGCCGGTGCCGATTTCCAACACCACCGATTCAGGCGTGAGGCGAGCAGCTTCTGTCATAAAAGCAACAATATAGGGCTGAGAAATGGTCTGGCCATAGCCGATGGGCAGAGGGCAATCCCTGTAGGCCCGATCCCGCAGATCAGAGGGGACAAAAAGGTGACGCGGCACTTTTCCCATGGCTTCCAGTACCCGTGGATCTCGGATCCCTCGTTTGATGAGCTGTTTCTTGACCATCTGCTCCCGTTGGGAAGCAAAAGGATCGGAAGCGTCTGGGGGCTGAGGTTCAACTTCTGGGATCCCAGCTGGAGAGCGAGAAGAATGTCTCCACCGGAAGGATGAGAATGGGTTGATCACCGATACACAACCTCCAGAAACGATGAGCTGCTCAGCTAGAAATCGCAGGAGCCCCGCACGGTACCCGTAGGGTCAGTGTCGGGAGGAATGCTATAATGGTACTGCGGACACCAGAAACAGCTGTTTAGGGCACTGGTAACGGTCGATTGGGGGTGCCGTAAACCACCCCAGAGGTCCGTGGTTAGTTTACTAACTGCAGGGCTACTAAAAGCCCGCTTCGTACCGCCTAGCGGTCGGTGTCGGGTAGTTTACATGAAGCTTACAGCCGGGATCCCCATGGGAGATATGGGATCCGGTTTGATCAAAATTGTAAAGTTTTGTGCGCAATCTGCCGGGGCGAGCAATCACCACCCTGGTTCTGCCAGCGCAAGATCAAGATTTTATAGTGTTGATCCCTACCTTTTCCCCGCAAGGGGAAGATGGTGAATGGGGTGACAGGCTGGGAACTGTCCTAGCGACACCTGGGGAGAGAGGCTGGGTTTAATAGACTGTAAACGTAATTTACGGTACAGATCTATGACAACTGCTGCCGCTTCTGCTACTCCCACTGCCCCTGAGACGACGCTGCTGAACGTTTGGCAAGTGCTGGCGGAAGAGTTTGCCGGTCAGGTTGCCCTACGGGATCCCCACGCGCAGCCAGTTTTCGAGATGTCTTATGGAGAGCTGTTTCGCCGCATTCAAACCCTGGCGGCTGGCCTGCAGGCTTTGGGCATTTGCCCGGGGGATCGGGTGGCCATTTTTGCCGATAACTCCCCCCGCTGGCTGATGGCCGATCTGGCCACGATGTTCACGGGAGCTGTGAATGTGCCCCGCAGCGCTGTGGCGGATCCCAGTGAGCTGGGCTACATCTTGCGCCACTCCGGTAGCACGGCCCTGATTGCTCAGGATCTGAAGACCCTGAGGCGGATCCGGCCGGATGTGCAGGAGCTGGGCCTGGAACGGCTGCTGTTGCTTTCCGATGAGCAGGAAGCAGGGGTGCTGAACTTTTCCCAATGGCTGCAAAAGGGTCGGGAACACACCTACCAACCCCCAAAGCTGGAGCGATCCCAACTGGCCACCATCATCTACACCTCCGGCACCTCCGGTCGGCCCAAGGGGGTGATGCTCAGCCACGGCAACCTGATGCACCAGGTGGAGAACTTGGGCGTGGTCGTACAGCCACAACCGGGGAATAAGGTGTTGACCATTCTGCCCACTTGGCACTCCTATGAGCGGGCTTGCGAGTATTTTCTCCTCAGCCGCGCCTGCATGTTGGTCTATACCAGCCCTCGCTTTATCAAACAAGATTTCCAACAGGAGCACCCCCATTTTTTGGTGGCAGTGCCGCGGATTTGGGAAACCGTTTATGAAGGGATCCAACGGCAATTCAAGGAGAAAAGCCCCCTGATGCAGCGGCTGATCCGCGCTCTGATGGCCGTGAGTGAGAGCCATGTGCTCTCTGGACGGATAGCTCGCAACCAGTCGATTTTGCATTACGGAGTCAGCCCCTGGGTGCGCCTGCAGGCTCGCCTACAACATTGGCTGCTCTGGCCCCTGCACCGATTGGCCGATGTGCTGATCTACCGCAAGGTACGACGGGCGTTGGGCCCCAATTTTCAACATGCCATCAGCGGCGGTGGATCCCTGCCTGCCTACTTGGATCTGTTCTACGAGGTGGTGGGCATTTCCATCTTGAATGGCTACGGCCTCACCGAAACTTCGCCGGTGTTGTGCGCGCGGCGTCCAGACAACAATGTGCGCGGTACGGCTGGCCCCCCTCTGCCGGGGACGGAGTTTCGCATTGTGGATCCTGAAACTCGACAGCCGCTGCCCCCTGGAGAAAAAGGACTAATCCTGGCCCGTGGCCCGCAGGTGATGATGGGCTACTACAACAACCCGGAAGCCACTGCCAAGGTGCTCAGCTCCGACGGCTGGTTTGAAACCGGGGATCTGGGCTGGCTCACCCCCGACGGGCAACTGGTGATCACCGGCAGAGCCAAGGATGTCATTGTCCTACTCAATGGGGAGAATATTGAGCCCCAGCCGCTGGAAGATGCTTGTCTGCAGTCTCCTTACATCAGTCAGATCGTGATCGTCGGGCAAGACCAAAAGAAATTGGCTGCCCTCATCTACCCCAACCTCGATGCCCTCAAAGCCTGGGCTGCCGAGCAAGGGATCCCGGCTGAGGATGCCGAGCTGCTGGCCCAGCCCCAGACCCGCACCTTGATTTTGCAGGAGGTGCGCCGCCGCATCCAAGAACGCCCTGGCTACCGGCCCGACGAGCAGGTCAGCGACTTTCGCTTCTTGCCGGAGCCGCTGAGCGTGGAAAACGGCCTTATGACCCAGACCCTGAAGATCAAGCGCAACCCGGTGGCTGAGCGCTATGCCCACCTCATCCAGGAGATGTATCCGGCTTGAGGTGCAGGCCCACCTAAGTTTGGGATCCCCGTTGTTGCTCCAAGTAGCGCCGGAATTGCTCCGGTGGAATGGCCCCTCGGTAGGCTCCACAGTAGTAGAGGGTAAGCACTGCCTTGTAGGCCCAATCGCTTGGCACCACATCCGGGAAAGGGCTGGGCAAAGTATCTGCTTGGTTGTTGGCGCAGGCTTGCAAAATTTGCTCTGTGGTGAGCTGTTCTGCCAGGTCTGGAGGGAGTTCCCGCAGGTTGGCTTGGGCCAGAGCGGCGGTGGGCAGGCTCAAACTGGAGAGGGCTGCGCCCACAAGAGCTGAGGTGAAGAGGTGTTGCACTTTCATAGCACTCCGTGCTGTGCAGAGCACAGACAACTCGAAGAGGGTTAACGAGGGATCGATTGAGAGGGAATCCGTCCGGGGAGTCCCTTCTTCAGCTTACTAGCGCAGGAGCCCCGCACTGTACCCGTAGGGTCAGTGCCGGGAGGAATGCGCTTTGATGAAGTACAATGAACTTATGAGCCAAATCCTGACCATCTCCTGCAAGCTCAAGGTGTCCCAGTCGCAAGCCGCTAAATTGGACGCGACGATGGATGCCTTTGTGCAGGCACTGAACTGGGTCAACCAGAACACGCCGGAGAAGATCGTCAATGCGGTCAAACTGCAATCCCTTTGCTACTACGAGATTCGCGCCCGATTCGGCTTGTCTAGCAACTTGGCCCAACAGGTCTGCAGACGGGTGGCCGGCGCCCGCAAAGTGGCGAGACAGCGCAACCGTCCAGTTGAAGAGTTCAAGCGTAGGTTCGCTACCTACGACGCTCGTATCTTCTCGTTCCGCGAGAAAGACTGGACGGTGTCGCTGACCACGGTGGAAGGGCGAGAGCGCTTTGAGCTGTCCATCGGCAACTACCAGCGTGGGATGCTGGCTGGCTCCAACCCAAAAGCCGCCACGCTGGTCAAGCGGAAAGACGGCTCCTACTACATCCAGATTTGCGTAGAGAAAAAACCACCCAAGCAACAAGATACCGACAAGGTGATCGGGGTGGACTTGGGAAGGACGGATATTGCCCATACGTCAGAGGGGGACAACTGGAATGGACAGCAGTTGAACAGAGTCCGAGACCACTACTCCCGGTTGAGGGCGGTACTCCAACGCAAAGCCAGTAAGGGCACACGCAGTTCGCGGCGCAGATGCAGAGAACTGTTGCAACGGCTGTCTGGCAAGGAGAGACGCTTTCAAGCGTGGGTCAATCATCGCATCTCCAAAGCTATTGTCTCTAGGGCAAAAGCTACCAACAGCGCTATTGCTCTGGAAGACCTGACAGGGATCCGTGAAAGAGTCAATCAACAGCCGCGCAACAAGGCCGAACGGCGCAGAACCAACAGTTGGGCGTTCTACCAACTACGCCAGTTTCTGGAATACAAGGCTCTGCGTGCAGGGGTTACCTTGATTCTGGTGCCGCCTGCCTACACGTCGCAGATCTGCCACCGGTGTTTGCACATCCATCCCGACCCTGCGCAATCCTACCGCAGTGGTAAGTCGTTCAAGTGTGGGCACTGTGGATGGGAAGGGGATGCGGATTTGAATGGTGCGAATGTGATTGCGCTCTTGGGGGCTGCTGTAAACCAGCCTAGAGGTTCGGGCTTGTTTTGTTCTCTGGTAGAGCAGAGCAGGCCCAGGGCTACTGAAAGCCCGCTCCGTACCGCTTAGCGGTCGGAGTCGGGTAGTTTACCCGCTTTGTTCCCGGATTAAGATGCAGGAAACGGGGGCACCTCCAAAACCCCAAAACAAGCCAAAAGGCAAGATTGAGTCTGTACAGCAGGCTTTTGTGCTGAGAGCTAGAGGCCGATGAACGTATCCAAAGGGCCAAGTTTTGACGGCGTGGATCCCCCGGATCCCAAGCTGATCGATGCCTGCGTGCATTGCGGGTTTTGCCTGACCACCTGCCCCAGCTACCGTGTAATCGGCAAAGAGACGGACTCGCCGCGGGGGCGGATCTATCAGATGGATGCCCTCAACCAGGGGCAGATCGCCCTTTCTGCGGCTACGGTTTCCCACTTCGACAGTTGTTTGGGCTGTTTGGCCTGTGTTACGGCCTGTCCATCGGGGGTGCAATATGACCGCTTAATTGCCGCCACCCGCCCGCAGATTGAGCGCAACTACCCACGTAGCCTTTGGGATCGGCTTTACCGCCAGTTCATCTTCTCGGTGTTTCCTTACCCGGAGCGGCTGCAACCGCTGCTGTGGCCTCTCTGGCTGTACCAAAAAATGGGGATCGGCGCTTGGATCCGAAAGGGTCTGGAAAAGGTCTCCCCGCGTTTGGCGGCCATGGAATCCCTGATGCCCCCCCTGGAGGTGGAGCAACTGCTGCCCAAGCGTTACCCTGAGCGGATCCCGGCGGTGGGAGAACGCCGTTTTCGGGTGGGACTCATTTTGGGCTGCGTGCAGCGCCTGTTTGCCCCGCAGGTGAATGAGGCCAGCATTCGCGTCTTGACCCACAACGGCTGTGAGGTGGTGATCCCGCCTGTCCAGGGCTGTTGTGCGGCCTTGCCCCACCATCAAGGGCAACTGCAGCAGGCGGAAACCCTGGCCCGCCAGATGATCGATGCCTTTGCCGATTACGAGTTGGATGCCATTCTGATCAACGCTTCTGGCTGCGGGCATACCCTGAAGGAGTATGGCCACCTGTTGGCCAGGGATCCCGACTACAAGGAGAAAGCAGCCCGATTTGCCACTCAAGTCAGGGATATTCAGGAGTTTCTCGCCCAGGTGGGGTTAACGGCTCCTCTACATCCGCTACAGCCGGAACCCCTGGTGCTGGTCTACCAGGATGCCTGTCACATGCTGCATGGGCAGCGGCTCAGCCAGGAACCCCGACACCTGCTGCGGCAAATCCCAGGGCTGGAGCTGCGGGATCCCGTCGATGCCGCCCTTTGCTGCGGTAGCTCCGGCGTCTATAACCTGTTGCAACCCCAGGTGGCGGACGAGCTGGGATCCCAGAAGGTAAAGAACTTGCTTAACACCGGTGCTCAGGGGATTGTCTCTGCCAATATCGGCTGCCGCCTACAAATCCAGAAACATCTGCGCCTACAGGGCAAAGCCGGGATCCCCATCTATCACCCGATGGAATTGTTGGATCGCGCCCTCGCCGCTGCGCGACGCTTTCGCGAACAAGCTACAGGGACTTCTTCGGGTCAGGCAGAGGTAGCCGAGGCAACCGGTTGAGTGGATCCTGGATTTCCGGTCGCGCTGGCGTAACCTGGCGCAACATAGCCTCCCACCCCACTTCTCTCCCCCATCGCCGATGGGCTATTCCATCAACAGGCCCAAGTCCAGGTGAGGCTGCCACAGATCGGCCAGGCGCTCCAGCAATTGCTCCCGCTGCTGAGCATAGTGGCCCTCCAGATCCGGCAAGGGATCCCAGCCTTTTTGTCGGCGCAGCCAGTTCAGCCATTGTCGCCGCCACAGGTGGTTGTCAAACAGGCCATGCAGATAGCTGCCCCAAATCCGACCCGTGGGATCCCGCCAGCCCAGGTTCTCCCGGTCGAACAGCGGCAGGCAGCCAGAGGGATCCGCCTGGGTGGATCCCTGATGAATTTCGTACCCCTGGATGGGGGCCAGGGCAGGCCATCGGCTTTGGGTCTGTACCTGCTGGGTGACCTTGGTGGGCTGTAAAACGGTGGTCAAAGGGAGAAAGCCCAACCCCGAGTAGGTGCCGGCGATCCCCTCCCAGCCTTCGGGATCGGCGATGGTCTCTCCCAACATTTGCAGCCCACCGCAAATGCCGACGATATGGCCGGAGTATTGGCGCAGTTGATCGGCCAGGCCGGTCTTTTGCAACGCGAACAGATCGTTGAGGGTGGTCTTGCTGCCGGGCAGGATAACCACATCCGGGGATCCCAAACTTTGGCCAAGGTGAACCCAGCGCAGATGGACGGTGGGCTCCGCCAACAAGGGGTCAAAATCCGAGAAGTTGGCTACCTGGGGCAGACGAACCACAGCAATCTCCAGTCGCCCCTCCCTCAGGGCTTGGCGACCGGCCCGATCTTCCCAGAGCTGGGGGCTGGCCTCAATTCCCATCGAATCCTCTTGGGGCAGAACCCAATCCAACCAAGGCAAGACACCAACGACGGGGATCCCGGTGTAGTTTTCCAGCCAGTCCAGGCCAGGCTGCAACAATTCCCGCGAGCCGCGAAACTTGTTGAAGACAATGCCCCGGATCAAGGCCCGCTCTTCAGGTTCCAGCAGTTGGAGCGTGCCCACCACATGGGCCAGCGCCCCACCTCGGTCGATGTCTGCCACCAGCCAAGTGGGGGATCCCAAATGCAAGGCAACCCGCATATTTGCCAAGTCCCGATGTTTGAGGTTCACCTCTGCTGGGCTACCTGCCCCCTCGCAAAGGATCCAGTCGTACTGCTGTTGTAGGCGAGCAAGGGCTTCTTTGACCGCTTGCCAGGCCGGCGCAAACCAGCGCTCGTAATACTCTCCGGCGCGGTAGGTGCCCACCGCCACTCCGTTCAAGACGATCTGGGAAGTCAGGTTGCCCTGGGGCTTCAGAAGAATCGGGTTCATTTCCACCGCAGGGGGGATCCCGGCAGCCCAAGCTTGCAGAGCCTGCGCGTAGGCAATCTCCTTGCCGTCTGGGGTGACATAGGCGTTGAGGGACATGTTCTGAGCTTTGAAAGGGGCAACCCTTTTTCCCGCTTTCTTGAGAATGCGACAAAGGGCTGTTACCAGCAGGGTTTTGCCCACGTGGGAAGAAGTTCCCACCACCATCAAGGATCGACCTGAACAGCTCACCCCGGATCCCTCACCCTTGGTTTCTGGTTGTTGCCATTCTCTCCGCGGCCAGTCCTGCCAAGCCAGGGCCTCCGTTGGCAAAGGCGACCCCATGATTCCTCAGTTCCCCAGAGCAACGCGCCCTGCTGATGCCAAGAGCCGAAACCCCAGGTCTGCACGGGATCCCAAGGGCTTGCGCCTTTGTGCTCTCGGTTGGATTTTAAGCTGGGGCAGATGGATTCGAACCACCGAATGGCGGGACCAAAACCCGCTGCCTTACCGCTTGGCGATGCCCCAATTCACATTGCTTAACCGGCTTAATTAATCTAGCGATGCAGCTTTAGATCTGTCAACGGTTGCGGTGGCTTCCTGTGTCGTGGGGAAGCTGAAGCTCTTCGCCAAGGCCAGGGCCGATGTCAAAGGGGTTCACAGGGAGAATGCGGGCCACCTCGAAGAAATAGGCGCGGATCTCTGGCCCGAAATAGATGACATCTCCGCTCCTCAGGTAGTGAGTGGCCACCCGCGTGCCGTTGACAAACACCCCATTGGTACTGGACTGGCCCTTGCGATTGCCGTCGATCAGGCAATAGGTAAACCCTGTCCGGTTGGACTTGGTGGGCACCCGCACCAGGTAAGCGTGGTGACGCGAGACAAACCGATTGACGATCTGGATGGCGTTGGAGGGATCCCGTCCAACCGTGTAGATACTCTCCCGCAGGATGTAGCTGCAGGGCCGGACAGGATGGCAGATGGACAGGGTGAACTCCGGATGGGATACCGGCTGCTCAGGGACTCGATCGAACAGATCTGCTGGCAGATCAAAGCCCTGGCTGGGAAGAAGACTTTTCCCGCCAACCGCCGTGGTGGAGGTAAAGAAATCGTCGTAGCTATGTGACAACGGCCTTCCCCCCTCAACGCTCAACGCCATTTACAGCAGCTTGGCTTTCCAAATTCAAAGTCTTATCTATAATCTTATCTATAGTTCCCCAAAACCCTACTGCTTTCAAAGGAACTCTGGTCTTGGCGGGCTGCCGGAAAACCCACAAGCCCCAGTGTACTGTACTATACACTATAGGCAGTCTTGGAGATACCCCCTTTCCCAAAAAATTGGGTTTGGGTCGGGCCTATTTTGGCTTTCAGGGATCCCTTGGGAGCCACAGCCTCAGGCGGGCTATTCTGAGTAGCAGGTTTTTAACCTTGAGGTGAGGGTGTGACGGAGGCCCTGCTGCGTCGGTTGGATGTGGCCACAGAAGCTGCCCTGGAGGCAGGAGCTTTGCTGCGCAGTTATGTGGGGGGCACCCTTGCCATTGAGGAGAAACGTCCGGGCGACTTGGTGACGGCGGCGGATCGCGCTTCTGAGGATCTCATCTTGAAAATCTTGAGGCGGCACTTCCCCGAAGATGTCATCTTGACCGAGGAATCAGGCCAGCAGGGATCTCCGGAGGGCGCCTACGCTTGGATGATCGATCCCCTAGATGGCACCACCAACTTTGCCCATGGCTACCCTTTTGCCGCCGTCTCCATCGGTTTGCTGCAGGGGCGGGAGCCGGTTTTGGGGGTTGTTTGTGACGTTTTTCGCGGGGATCTGTTTCGCGCCGTCCAAGGAATGGGGGCCACCCGCAACCGTCAACCCATTCGAGTCTCCACAACGGCTGAATTGTCTCGGAGCCTGCTGGTTACCGGCTTTGCCTACGATCGTCGCGAAACCCCCGACAACAACTACGCCGAGTTTTGCCACTTTACCCATCTCACCCAAGGAGTACGGCGCGGCGGATCTGCAGCTCTGGATTTGGCCTATGTGGCCACCGGCCAGTTGGATGGCTATTGGGAGCGGGGCCTCTCCCCTTGGGACATTGCCGCAGGGATCGTCCTGGTGCGAGAGGCGGGTGGCAAGGTGACCGCTTATGATGGCGGCCCGGTGGATGTTTACAGTGGCCGACTGTTGGCCAGCAATGGCTGGTTACACGCTGCTCTGCAAGAAGAATTGGCCCAAGTACAGCCTTTGCCGGTCTCCTTTCCCATGCGGCGGGATCCACGCCCAGCCTATCAGAACCGGGAAAGCTCCCCAGTTGAGTTGAATTGAAGACAGAAGTAGCTGACGAATAATCGAGGAATAATCAAGAAGATTCCAAGAACCCTATGTTGGGCAGGGTAGATAGGAGATGGGTTAGCGGACTCCCCGGAAAACAGCGACATGGCTGCCGGGCGGCACAGTTCGGCCTGGCTCTCCTCTTGGGAGCGATGGCCCTTGGGGTCGCCACTGCTGGCCCCGGTTACCCTCAGCCGGCACAAGGGAAGGTTGCCCCCACCGAGCGGGCACAGCCCCTCGATTCCCGTTGGGCCGAGATCCAGGCCCGGGGGCGCATTCGAGTTGGCTTGGATCCCAGTCTGGGGCCGGCCTATCTCTATACCGACTTGGAGCGACAAACCTACGCCGGCTTCGAGTGGGATATCCTGGAGGCGCTTGACCAAACCCTTCAGGTGCAGGTGGATCCCATCTACGTGGCCTGGAGCGAGCAGTTGGCGGCCTTGCAAGCGGATGAGGTGGACTTGATCTGGGGAGCGCGGGAAGCTTTGGGCTTGGATCCGGAGCAGTTTCTGGCCACCCGGCCCTACTACCTCAGCCCGCAGCGCTTGGTGGTACGGGATCCCTTCCCCGCCTCCGGGCCAGAGGAACCGGCCATCGAGACACTGTCGCAATTATTTGGCCGCAAAGTGGGCATTGTAGTTAACAGTACGGGGGCAGCCCTGCTGGAGGCGTACAACGAGAGGAGAGGCAACGCCATTCGTCTCTTTGCCACCAGCAACCCTGAGCGCTTGTTTGCTCAGCTACAGGCTGGCCAGTTGGATGCCGTGCTGGTTGATCAGCCCGTTGCCGCCCTGAACCTGCGCCAAGCCGGATCCCGGCTGCGCCTGGTGGGGCCGCCCCTGTTCCCCATGCCTCTGGTGGGAGTAGTATCCTCTCAGCATCCTTCCCTGAAGGAAGCTGTGGATGGGGCGATTTCCAGCCTGATCGAAAACGGAACCTTGCAGCAGATTTTAGAGAAGTGGCAACTATGGGATCCAACTCTAATGTCCCCCGCCTCAACCGAGGACTAGCCCGCTACGAGACTGACCATTTCGCCATCTTAGGCGTGCCCCTTACCGCCGACTCCAAGGGGATCCGGCGCGGCTACCTGCAGGCGGCCAAGGCCCTCCACCCGGATCGGTTTGTGGGGGATCCCGAAGGTGCAGAACGCGCCAACATCCTCTTTGCCAAGCTGGTCAACCCGGCCAACGAAGTGCTGACCAAAGAGCGGGAGCGAGGGGAATACGAAACTGTGCTCAAAATGCGGATTAAACGCCTTTTGGAGACACCGCCCTCCGACCTTTGGCCCTCTGGGGAAGCTGTCAAAGGCTTGGCCGAGCGCCCCGATTGGCAAGAAGAGTATGTCAGGCGGGTGGAGAAGCTGGCCAAAGAACAATACAGCTCCATGGAAACCCTGCTGGAGAAAACCGAGCAATTGAGCGAGCTGAACCTGGCCTATTTGTTGCTCAAGGCCGGCTACCAGGGGAGCCTAGCCCCTGCCTCTAGAACCACTACCGCGACCGGGATCCCAACCCCTTCCCCCAGCCGTACCACTGTGGGAGGGATCCCAGCCTCCCCCGTCGTTGCTCCGCCCACCCGTCCCCCTGTTCAGCCTGTTCCCACCCCACCGCCTGCCCCCAAGTTCAGCCCTGGGGAAACCCGCTTTATCCAAGCCTTGGACATGATCGAGCGCAAGCAATACCGGGATGCAGTGCAATATCTGAACTTCGCCATCAGCGCTGAGCCCAACGTGGCCCGCTACTACCTGCACCGGGGCATTGCCCACCTGAAGCAGGGGAATGCTGGCATGGCCAAAGCAGACTTTATGCAAGCCAGTCGCCTAGAACCTGCCAACGCCGAGTTGATGGCAGAAGTGCGCCGTTGGATGCAGCAAGTCACCACCCAACAGCCCGTTCCCGTCCCCAAGGACTCCGTCCCGCCAACGCGAGTGGCCAGCCGTCAAACGTCACAGGCTCAGAAAGTGGTGCCGCCTCCCCGCAAAGAAGACAACGGCGGGTTCTTCAGCCGCCTCTTCGGCAGGAAAAAGTAGGCAGAGCCCCCCTTAACGCGCACCCCCTAGCACCAGCAGCGTCACCAGGGATCCCGTATTCCAGAGGCTGTGCAGTAGGATGGGAGCCAGCAGGTTGCGGCTGTGGCTGTACACCACCCCCAGCACCACCCCCAGCATGGTCAAAGGCAGCAGATCGGAAAGGTTGAGGTGGGCAAGGGCAAAGGTGAAGGCGCTAAGCCCAATGGCGGCCCCCATAGGCAGGTAGCGGCTTAGAGTAGGCAGCCAAAAGCCCCGGAACAGCACCTCCTCAAAAACAGGGGCACAGACAGACACCACGGCCAAAAACACCAACCGCGCCCCCCAACCATGGCTATCCAGCAGCAGGGGCAAAATGGGATTCCCACCCCCCGCCTGCGGTAGCAGCAATTGCGAGAGTGCCGCTGCCAGCACCACCAAAGGCAAGGCCACCCAGTAGCCACACAAGCCCCACAGCAGCCAAGGACCCCACAACCGCACCTGCAGCACCCTCTGCCAGCCGGGGTAGGCGTGCAAGAGACGGTACAATAACCCTGCCCCCAGCAAAGCGCCGGAATTGTAGGTGAGAAACAGGGCTACCGCCTGCTGCCAAGGGCTGAGCTGCCGTGCCCCCAGGCCGAGGATGATGATGTAAAGTCGAGGCACCAAAGCGTTGAGGGCGATAAACCCCAAAAACCAGCCGGTCAGCACCGCTTGCGCCCCGATCCCCGGCCAAGGCACTTCCCAAGCAGGGCCCAGGAGCGGACGTTTGCGCCAAAGGCTCCAGCCCAGCCAGCCCAACAAGAGCATCAACCCCAGCAGCGCCCCCAGCACGGGGATCCCGCCCACCACCGCCAGTCGAAATAGAGCCGCCAAGGCCAATTTTTCCTGCTGTTGGTTGAGGGCATTCAGGCTATCGCTGCGCTGCTGCAGTCGGTAAAGCTGTTGCAGAGCCACCGCCTCAAACCAGCCATCCAGATGATTGCGAATCTGCACCTCCGCCTCTGGCAAGATGCGCCGCGGTGTTCCCCACAGCCCTTGCAAAACCCGCGCTGCCCCCTTTTGGCTCGATTCCAGCTCCACGGGACGTTCCAGGTCGATGATCTGCTGCCATTGCTGCCGAGCAGCTTCCAGATCTTCTTGGTAGGCATAGAGCAAGCCAAGGCGCAGCCACAGTGCATCCAGCTCCGTCTGCAAATCTTGCATTGAGGCCAAAAGGGCGGGATCCACCTCTGGAGATTGGGCCAGTTCTGGGCTGGCCGCCTCAGATTCGCCAGCAGGAGTTAAACGGGCCAGCCGTTTCAAACGTTTCAGGCGTTCGGTGTAGTTATCGGCGGTCTGCTGATAGCGATTTTGGGCCACCTTGAACACATCCTGACCCAAAAGTGCCCGTGCCAGATCCTGATAGCGGGGATCATCGAGGGTGCGGGAAGCCTGCAGGGCGAGATCGGTTTGCAACAAATCCAACTGCGTTTGGGGCGGCGGCTGAAACCAACTGCTGGAAAGAGAAAGCCCGACAATCACAATGGCCAATAGGCTCAGCAGGTTGAGGATCCCACGGCGAACAGAAAACCAAGCAGAAGAGGGGTCGGCAGAGGCCGTGGTTTCAGAGTGAGACATTGCGGCGACGGATCCAACTCAAGCGGGTTATATCCTATCTTCTGTATTGTCTTGGCGGAATGGAGTTGTTATTACTGCATTACGGATTTGTCCTGTTGTCACCGTCGCTCCAGCCAATAGCGATAGATGGGCAGGCCCAGTTGTAGGCAGTGCCACTCCCGCTCCGTGGGGATGCCGAGGGGATTGGAGTCCAAAGGCCCCTGGTGGGGATCCCAAAACTGCGGATGCTCTAAAAATCGAGCTGCCATTTCTTCGGCCACCTCTTGGATATCCGATTGCAGGAAGACGGGGCTGCCCGGTCGCAGCAGCAGAGCCAGATCCGCCACCAGTTGGGGCTGGACGATCCGCCGTTTGTGATGGCGCTTTTTGAACCAGGGATCCGGAAATAGGATGGTCACCCGGCTGAGATCCCCCGGCGCAAACAGATGCCGCAAAGAGACATTGATGTTGGCAAACAGAAAATGGACGTTATCCAGCCCCAGCTCATCCCGCCAGGCATTGGCCCGCTCCACCAGCGCCTGCCGAATCTCTACCCCTAGGAAGTTCCAGTCGGGCTGCTCCTGAGCGAGGCGCAGCAGAAATCGTCCGCTCCCTGTGCCGATATCCAGATGAAAGGGCTGCCCCAGCCGTCGGTATACCCGCTCCCAATGGGGTGGGGGGGTGGGCTGCTGATACTGCGCCTGCAGGGGATTGACGTGCTGCCGTACCCGGTGACCGAGGCCCCTCTGTAAGGGGATCCCGGCCCAAGGCGGAGAAGGGGGGCGCTTCTCCAGTTGGCCCTCAGGCGATTGCTGCCCCTGTTGCACCTCTGCTTCCATAGACCACCTCCTGCCGCCAGCTGCGGCCCTCGCCCACTGACCAAGGGATCCCCCAGCTTGGAGGGGAGCGACAAAAGTCCAGGAGATCTAGGCTACCACCGGATGCTGTCGATGACTTGCCGCAAGATCTGGGCCGAGCGGTGCAGCTGCTTGCGCTCGCTCTCGGTGAGGGACATGGCCAGCGTGCGTTCCACCCCCTGCCGCCCGACCACTCTGGGCAAGCTGAGACAGACCTCTGGCAGATCGTACTCCCCTTGGGTGAGGCTGCTCACGGTTAAAACGCGGTGTTGATCCCGCAGCAGGGCTTGGACAATTTGCGTCACCCCTAACCCGATGGCGTAGCTGGTGGCCCCTTTGCGACGGATGATCTCGTAGGCAGCGTTGCGCACCTGCTCGAAGATATCCCCCAAATAGGCGGGATCCCAGTCCGGCGAGAGTTCCCCAATCGGGGTGCCGGCGATGTTCACCTTGCTCCAAACGGCCACCTCGCTATCTCCATGTTCGCCGATGATGTAGGCGTGCAGGCTACGCGGATCCACCCCCAGGCGCTCCGCCAAAAGATAGCGAAAGCGGGCTGTGTCCAAAACCGTCCCCGACCCAATTACCTGCCCTGCCGGCAACCCCGACAACTTCAGGGAAACGTAAGTCATGATGTCAACGGGATTGCTCACCACCAAAAGGAGTGTGTCAGGGCAATGCGCCATCAAGGCCGGGATCAAGCCTTTGAAGATCTCGACGTTGCGCTGCACCAAATCCAAACGGGTTTCTCCAGGCCGCTGCTTAGCCCCTGCCGTCAAAATCACCACGTCTGATCCGGCACAATCCGCCAGCTCCCCTGCCCGTATCCGTGTCGGCTCCACAAAGGGGATCCCGTGCACCAGATCCATCACTTCCCCTTCCAGCTTGTTGCGGTCGATGTCGTGAAGGACCAGCTCATCCAGAGTGTTCTGGATTACCATCGAGTAGGCACAGGCCATGCCTACCTGGCCGGCGCCGATGATGGATCCCTTCAAAAGGCGGCGAGAAGTCAGCCCCTCGACCTGCTGCTGGGAGCGCTGCTTGGGTTGGTGCTTAGAAACAGTCATGGCTGCAGCCGCTACTCTTCGTTCTCCAGCTTAAGCCTGCCTAGAGGAAGAAAAGAACAGGCTACCGCTCTCCAGAAGAACTGGAAAGGCGAGAAGAGGCAGGATCGGTTGCCGCAGCGGACTGGATCCATCTGAAACAATAAAAACAATAAATAGCCCTCTAACCTTCAACAGTCCTCAACCCGGCTGCTGGGTTAGCCGCTGCCAAAGCTGCGGAGGAATGCGCTCGTGAGGACACTTTAGGGACTGAATCTGAGCTAAATCTTCCGGCATGTAGTGCAAGGCTACCCGCGCTGCCGGATCCAAAAGGCTGCGCCGTCGTCGGTTACATTGCTCCGCTTCTCCCAGAAACACGTCCAGCCAGCCATCTCGCTCTTGGTAGCGAATCCTCAAAGCAGAGAGAGAAGGCAGAGCAGAGGAAACTTCTTTGCGGTAGAGCCGAAAGCCCTGCTCCAGACTCCAGCCCAACCACCACTGAGGCGCCAATTGCCCCAACTGCCTACACCACACCCCCGCCTGAACCTGTTGCCATGCCATGCTTGCCACTCCGCAGCTTGTTCTCCTGAGAAGACTTAACTGCAAATCTTTAGCAATTGCTACTTGGGTAAGCACTCTACCAGACTCCTCAAGCTTAATGCAAGTCTTTATCAAAGAGGATCCCTACTTTGCCGGCACGCTATTGAAAGTTAATCTCAATAGAGCTATGCTGTTACTCGGTTGAGTGGTGGAGTTGTATCCATCAGTCTTCCTCTCTTGCCTTGGATGCATCGGGGATCCCACGCCCGCGGAATTAGCCATCCTGGGTCTGGCAGGGATCCCTTTTCCAGGGCTAGCTGAGGTTCTTTCTAATGAGAGCAGTTCTAACTAATAGGAGCCTGGTTCCTTCCCAAGCGTGTCGATGTACGGGTAGAACAAGTTCGGGAGCCAGAAGCGGTTTAACCTTGAAAACGGCGACGCATAGCCCTTCACGTCGGCAGGACAGGCTTTTTAATAATTCTTTTAATTAACCTCAAGAGTTGCTTCAAAGAATATCCCCTCCGGAGCACCCAAAAGCCCGTGCCAGCCCGGGGATCTTTTGTATCGAGAGACACACAAACTCCCCCAACAATTCCATAGGATGACCGTAGAATGGCAGAGACAGCGTGAATTCATAGCTGTTTTTTTCGGCTTGCCCTCCCCGTTGCCCGAGCGTCTACTGGGTGTTCCTAGCCTATGGTTGAAAGGGGGACTGCTGGGCCAGACCAGGCTGGCAGCGTTTATGATGCGCTGACGCGGGCCGATCTGTGGAATCCCCAGGTCATGTACCGTGGGCGCCCGGTACAGGCTCGGGGACGGGCTGTGCTGCGCACCATGTTCGAGAGCGTCAGCGATGGGTTGTTTGTCCTTGAGTGTCTGCCCCCGGAGCCAGAAAGAGGCTCACCTCAACCGCGCTGTCGGTTTTTGGTGGGTAACCCGGCCTTTCGCAGGATGTTTTTTCTCTCCTCTCGACCTATCGAGGGAGAAGAGCTCCAGAGTTGTCTACCGCCTTCTCTGGCTGCGCAGATTCAACTGCACACCGAACACTGCCTCAGCCATGGCCGGCAAGTGAGCTTTGAGCTGAGCCTAACGGCCTCTGCCGCTCCCGACCCAGAGTCGACCCATGTTCTAATTGTTACCCTTTCTCCAGTAGTTGAGGAGAACAAGCCAATCAGCCGAATTGTCGGCTCCTGTCAGGACATCACAGCACGCAAGCAAGTGGAGTGGCAGCTACAGCGCTGCCAAAAGCAACTGTTGGAGCACAACCGGGCTCTGATGGAGCTCACCCGGCACAAAGCCCTCAGCCAAGGAGACTTACAAGCTGCTCTGCAACAGATTTGTACTACAGCCGCCCATACCCTGGGGGTGGCACGGGTGGGGGTCTGGCTCTACACGTCGGAGCGCTCCAGCATTCGCTGCATCAATCAATTCGAGATCACCCCAGACAACCCCGAGGGATCCCATACTCAAGGGGCGGAGATCTGGGCCAAAGACTATCCCCGTTATTTTCAAGCCCTGGAGCAAGAGCGCACCATTGCTGCCGACCAAGTGGTGGCGGATCCCCGCACCGCCGAGTTCGGCAATTCCTACCTGACAGCAATGGGAGTGGTCTCGATGCTGGATGCCCCCATTCGACTGGAAGGACGGATGGTGGGTGTTCTCTGCCACGAGCACATTGGCTCCCCTCGCCACTGGACCTTAGAAGAGCAAAACTTCGCCGGATCCCTGGCGGATTTGGTGTCTCTGGCCCTCGAGATCTCGGAGCGCCGGCAAGTGGAAGAGGAGCTGCGCCAGGCTGAGGAGCGCTATCGCAATTTTTTCGAGAATGCGGTAGAGGGCATTTTTTTCACCGATGCGGCAGGTCGGTATCTCTCCGCCAACCCGATGCTGGCCCAGATCTGCGGCTACAGCTCCCCCGAAGAATTGATGCGCGAAGCGAAAGAGGCGGGCAAGCGGCAGCTCTATGTCGATCCCAGCCAGTGGGAGGAATTTGTGCGGCTATTGCAGGAGCAGGGATCCGTACGCGGCTTTGAGTACCGGCTGCGGCGGCGGGATGGCTCGATCATCTGGGTCCGAGAAAAGGCCCGTTTGGTTAAAGATAAAGCCGGAAACATCCTCGGCTATGAAGGCATCTGCGAAGACATCACCGCTCAAAAGCAGAGCTTAGCCTACATGGAGTTTCGCGCTCATCATGATGCCCTGACAGGTTTGGTGAACCGCGAATCCTTTCGGGAGCGGCTGCAGCAGACCCTGCAGCAATACTACAGTGAATCTCTGGCCCTCTTCTTTGTGGATTTGGATCACTTCAAAGACATCAACGATACCTTCGGCCACGGTGTCGGCGATGCCCTGTTGCAGGGGGTAGCTGAACGGTTAACCAAGTGCGTTCGCCCTGGAGATATCGTCGCCCGCTGGGGAGGGGATGAGTTCACCCTGCTGCTGCCCCGAATTGGCAGCCCCACAGTGGCAGCGCGTCTGGCTCAGCGGATTGTCGATGCCTTTCAAACTCCCTTCTCCTGCGAGGGCCATTCCCTTTCCGTGACCTGCAGCATCGGCGTCGCCCTCTACCCCCAAGACGGCGTAGAAGTGTCCACCCTTTTGCACCATGCCGACTTGGCCCTCTACCAGGTCAAGGAAAATGGCCGCAGCGGCTTTCGACTCTATCGGCCAGTTTCAGGGATCCCGGCAGCAGTCCGCAACACTATCCTGTAAGCTGGTTGGGTCAGCTAGAAATCGCAGGAGCCCCGCACTGTACCCGTAGGGTCAGTGTCGGGAGGAATGCGGAAGTTATGATAGAACCATGACCCAAGTCCTGACCGTATCCTGCAAGCTCAAGGCGTCCCAGTCGCAAGCCGCCAAATTGGACGCGACTTTGGAGGCTTTTGGCCAAGCCTTGAATTGGGTCAACCAGAACACGCCGGAGAAGATCGTCAACGCGGTCAAGCTGCAATCCCTTTGCTACTACGAGATTCGAGCCCGGTTTGGCTTGTCCAGTAACTTGGCTCAGCAGGTCTGCAGGCGGCTGGCCGGCGCCCGTAAAGTTGCCCAACAGAAAAACCGCCCCGTCAAAGCGTTCAAGGGTGGCTTCGCTACCTACGACGCTCGTATCTTTTCGTTCCGCGAGAAAGACTGGACGGTGTCGCTGACCACGGTGGAGGGTCGGGAGCGCTTTGAGCTGGCGATTGGCCGCTACCAGAGAGAACGGCTGGCGGGCTCCAATCCCAAATCTGCCACTCTGGTCAAGCGTAAAGACGGCTCCTACTCTATTCAAATCTGTGTGGAAACGGAGCCATCCCCACCGCAACGCACGGGTAGAGTGCTGGGGGTGGACTTGGGAAGGACAGATATTGCCCATACGTCAGAGGGTGATAACTGGAATGGACAGCAGTTGAACCGAGTCCGAGACCACTACTCTCGATTGAGGGCGGCACTCCAACGCAAAGCCAGTAAGGGCACACGCAGTTCGCGGCGCAGATGCCGTCAACTGCTGCAACGGCTGTCTGGCAAGGAGAGGCGCTTTCAGGCGTGGGTCAATCATCGCATCTCCAAAGCTATTGTCTCTAGGGCAAAGACCACAAACAGCGCTATTGCCCTGGAAGACCTGACAGGGATCCGGAAAAGAGTCAATCAACAGCCGCGCAGCAAAGCCGAGCGGCGCAGGGCCAACAGTTGGGCGTTCTACCAACTACGTCAATTTCTGGAATACAAGGCGAGGGCTGCAGGGGTTTCTCTGGTTCTTGTGCCGCCTGCTTACACGTCGCAGACCTGTCACCGGTGCTTACACATCCACCCTGAGCAGGGCAAGTCCTACCGCAGTGGCAAGTCGTTCAAGTGTGGGCACTGTGGATGGGAAGGAGATGCGGATTTGAATGGTGCGAATGTGATTGCGCTTTTGGGGGCTGCTGTAAACCAGCCTAGAGGTTCGTGGTTGGCTTGCCAACTGCAGGGCTACCGAAAGCCCGCCCTGTACTGCGAAGCAGTCAGGGTCGGGTAGTTTACAGGCCCTTCTGGTTTGTGATTTGTGCATCCGGGTCGTAGCTATCGCCGTCTCATTCCCTTCATTCGGCCCCATCTGTGGATGTTGTTGCTGGGGCTGACCTGCACCCTTGGCTTTGTGCTAACCATGCCCGCCCTCGCCTACTTGATCGAGTGGGTGGCCCGCTCCATCGGTGCCGGGGATCTGGGGCAACTGCGGATGCTGGCCTTGATTGGGGTGGTGTTTTTCTTGGTGCGCGGCGCTTTTCAGTATGGCCAAGACACCCTGATGGCGAGGGCCTCCTTGCAAATGGTTTTGGAATTGCGCCAACAGATTTATGCCCACCTGCAGGCACTGGATCTGGACTATTTTTCCGGCAGCCGCACCGGCGATCTGGTCTATCGCCTTACGGGGGATCTGGATCGGGTGGGAGAGGTGGTGCAGCGGTTTTTCCATCGCTTCATCCCCAGCGTGCTCACCATCTTGGCGGTGGTGGCCTACCTGTTCTATCTCAACGGCATTCTCACCTTGACCACCTTGCTGATAGCCCCCCTGATGGGAGCCTTGATCAGTTGGTTTGGGGATCGCCTTTTGTTTCGCTCCCGCCTCAACCAAGAGAAGATGTCGGATTTGGCCGCCCTCTTGACTGAAGTGTTTGCTGGCATCAGCCTCACTCGCGCCTTTGCGGCTGAGGACTACGAAATTCGCCGCTTCAGTGCCATTGCCGAAAGCAACCGCCTGGCCCGGTTTCAGACCGAACAGATGAGAGCCATCCAAGACCCGGTGGTGGGTTTTCTGTACGCCATGAGCGTGTTGGGGGTGTTTTGGGTGGGCGGCTGGCAAATTAGCCAGGGCAACCTGACCGGCAGCCAGTTTCTCGGCTTTATCGCCGGTGTTGCCATGTTGATCGACCCTATTGTTCACATCACCAACAACTACAGCGAGCTGAAACAGGGTGAGGCTTCGGTGGAGCGGATTTTCGAGCTGCTAAACACCCGCTCCCAGATCCGGGAGCTGCCCGGGGCCCGCCCCATGCCTCCCATTCAGGGTTGGGTGGAGTTCGACCAAGTTTCCTTTGCCTACAAACCGGATCAGCCGGTGCTCAAACAGATCAGCTTTCAGGTGTCTCCCGGCGAGATTGTGGCCCTGGTGGGATCCTCCGGCGCCGGCAAATCCACCTTGGTGAGCCTGATTCCCCGCTTTTACGATCCCCAGCAGGGCTGCATCCGCATCGACGGCATCGACATCCGCACCGTCACCCTCAAGAGCCTGCGCCGGCAGATCGGCATTGTGCCTCAGGAGATCACCTTGTTTTCGGGAACCATTGCCAGCAACATCGCCTACGGACAAGAGCATGTTGACCTGGAAGCAGTACGCCAGGCGGCCCAGGTGGCCAACATCGACACCTTTATTGAGAGCTTGCCCGATGGCTACGCCACCCGCGTGGGGGAACGAGGGGTTACCCTCTCCGGTGGACAACGGCAACGGCTGGCCATTGCCCGCGCCGTGTTGCTCAACCCCAAGATCTTGATCCTGGACGAGGCTACCTCGGCTTTGGACAACGAGTCGGAAGCGTTGGTGCAGGAAGCGCTGCAACGGCTGATGCAACGCTGCACCGTTTTTGTGATTGCCCACCGCCTCTCGACAGTGCGCACCGCCCACCGCATTTTCGTCTTGGAGCAGGGGCAATTGCTGGAGCAGGGAAATCACCGAGAATTGCTGGGCAAAGGGGGTCGCTACGCCCAGTTTCACCTGCGCCAGTTTCATTGAACCCTTGGCCTCTGGATCTCCTGGATCTCCCATGCCTGCCAGAAGGGCCGGTAAAACTCCGGATCCGAAGGTGCTCCCCCCGGGATCCCACAGATGGCCGCTGCAAATTGCACGGCTCGTTGCACCAGAATCGCCTCCGGCCATCCCCGCAATAGTCCCAGGATGGCTACGGCGCTAAACGCATCTCCCGCCCCCACTGTATCCACCAGCTGAGGCGCGGGCACTGGGTCGGCCCGATGGATCTGAGCAGGGGTGATCAGCAGCGCGCCTGCCGCTCCCAAGGTCAGAAATAG
This sequence comes from Thermostichus sp. MS-CIW-38, assembly GCF_054058415.1. Taxonomy (NCBI): domain Bacteria; kingdom Bacillati; phylum Cyanobacteriota; class Cyanophyceae; order Thermostichales; family Thermostichaceae; genus Thermostichus; species Thermostichus sp. MS-CIW-38. The sequence goes on from NZ_JBSSAH010000006.1 coordinate 59,156, forward strand.
ACCTTTCAGGTTCAGATGAGCCTGGAGGATCTGTCCTTGCTCCAGCAGGTCTCCAGGAGGGATCCCTTCCAGTTGGGCCACTTGTTCCAGCTCTGTCTGGTTCAGCTTCAGCCAAGTGCAGGTGCGCAGCATCTCCCGGATGGCGTCTGGATGCCACCAGGGATCCCGCAGGTTGAGATCCAGAAACACCGGACAGCCCAAAGCGGGGATCCCCTCTTGAAAGTGGCGATGGGCTGCCTCCCGGCGGGCTGCCAAGCTGCCCCGGTAGAGCAGGCTGGGCTGGAGAGCTTGCAGAGCCCCGATATCCAACTGGATGTAGTCGTAGGCTTGGTCGGGCAAGATGGCGAAGGTGGGGATCCCTTGCTCATCCAGGGTTACTTGAACCTTGCCGGTGGGGTGAACAGAATCCTGCTGCAGACCCTCCAGGCGCAGCCCCTGCCGTCGCAAGGCCCCCAGCAGCTCTCTGGCGGCCTCGTCCTGGCCAACACGACTGAGCAAGAGGGGATCGGATCCCAGCCCCTTGAGGTTCCAAGCCACATTCAAAGCTGCTCCGCCCAGCACAATCTCTGTGGGGAAGCAGTCGAAAAGCACCTCTCCCAAGATGAGCGGCAAACCCAGGGGCACATGAGAGGGATCCATCTTGAGCACTCAGCTAGAAATCGCAGGAGCCCCGTGCTGTACCGGTAGGATCAGTGTCGAGAGGAAAGTCCGCCTCCATGGTTATAATTGTACTGCGGACACCAGAAACGGTTGTTTAAGGCACTGGTAACGGTCGATTGGGGGTGCTGTAAACCACCCCAGAGGCTCGTGGTTGGCTTGCCAACTGCAGGGCTACTAAAAGCCCGCTCTGTACTGCTTTAGCGGTCGGAGTCGGGTAGTTTACGAAGCAGCCGTTGACGTCCGCGGTGCGGAGCCCAATCCCTGGAGCTCCAGGATCTGCTGATAGGTGTTGCTGCGGAACCAACACTCGATTTCTCTGGCCCGCAGCACCGGCAGCGGATGGGTGCGCCCCACCGTTTGCATCTGTTTCAGCTCCATCTGCCACAGATCCCCGTCCAGCTCGTCGTAAGTACGGGCCTGCTCCAAAAAGGCGTCCACGTTCAGCTTGGAGGCCAATTGCGGGGATCCCCCACACAATTTCATCAACACCGAGATCACCGTCTTGGCATCTTGGGCTACCAACAGCGCCGCCCGGTCACAGGTAAACTCGGCACACCGCAGCCAGTGCATCAGTTGATCCTGCAACGCCTGATAAAACAACCCCCCGAAGGGGAGCAAGCTGGTGGAGAGCATGAGAATATTGGCCATCGTCAGGTAGACGCCGTGATTGCATTTCAAATGGCCCAACTCATGAGCGATCACGGCCTGAATTTCCGGTGGCTCCAACAGATCCAGCAGAGAGCTGTGCAAGACGATGAAGGGCTTTTTCCCCTGCATGGCAAAGGTATAGGCATTGGGCGTGGGGTTCTGCCGCACGTAGAGCTGGGGCACCTCCAGATCCAAGATGCGACAGGCCTGCACCAAAAGCTGATGAATTTCCGGCAACTGATGCTCGTTAATTTGGATGCTGGAAGCGATGTTATCCAGATAAAATATCTGTCCTGCCGTTGAGCCAAGCCAATTTTGAATCAGCAGGCCCAGCCCCGGCACTTGCTGCAGAGAGCGGGTGGCTTGCAGATCCACGGGATGACGAAATTGGTCGGCCCGCAGGCCCAACAGAATGCGAGGTTCTCGTTGAATGGACGACATAGACAATAGACAACAGAGGGAGAAAGGACTTCGGTTACAACTCGTAGGGCACAAACTGGCGGTGGCGATTCAACAAAAATAGCCGCTCCGGCGGCGGATCCGGCAGGGTCGGCTTGTTGGTAAAGTCAAACGGGTTCTCTCCAGAGGGGATCTCCCAATAGACCACATGATCTTGAATGCGAGTGCCATCGGTAACAAAGCGCCCAGTATCGGCGGCAGCACGCTCAGCGCGGCGATAGAGTCGCCCTTGCCAGGTCAAGTGCGGGGGCAGCCCCAATCCCAAAAACAGTTGCTGCCGACTGGATTCCTGGTTGAACACCGTTTGCAGGCGATCCGCCCAGATCCTTGCCAGATCTGCCGGTTGGGGAGCAGCATGAGCCTCTGCATCGGCTGGAGTTACCTCCAACAGCAGTTGCTGGTTCAAAAGAATCCGAGCGGCTTGAGCTGGGGGATCCCCGCTGCCGGTCGTCGAGGGATTGGGACTGGGGATATCCAGACTGACCTGCACCTGAGGGCTGCTGGCCTGTAGCAAAATCTCTTCCAACCGTTGCTTCAGCAGACGGAGGCGAGCGGGGGCATCGGGGGTGCGCAGGGTCAAAACCAGCTCACTCCCCACCCGAAACTCGCTTTCTGCCCAGGTTGCCTCACTCCGCCAACTCCCCATCAGCCCACCCACGAGCAGGATCCCTGCCCACCTCGCCATCCTTGCCGGCCCCCTTACCGGGGGTGAAGCGCTCCTCTGTGGCCTTGACAAGTTCACTAACCTCGCCTCTCCCCTGCAGGACTCCTTGATCTTAGCCGCTACCCTAGATACATCTGTTCTCTTGACCCTATGCCGTTGGCAAGCTCGGCTTCTTTGTCATTGTTCTAAGGTCATCATGCGGATCCCGACTTCCACCTATCGCATTCAGTTTCATGCTGGGTTTGACTTCGACGCAGCACGACAGATTGTTCCCTACCTGAAGTTGCTGGGCATCAGTGACTTGTATGCCTCTCCCATCTTCCAAGCCCGCAAAGGCAGCACCCACGGCTACGACGTGGTGGATCCCAGGCAGATTAACCAGGAACTGGGGGGAAGCGAAAAGTTTGAGCTCTTGTGGGAAGCCCTCAATCAGCAGGGAATAGGCTGGATCCAGGACATTGTGCCCAATCACATGGCCTACGATGGCCAAAACCAGATGCTTATGGACGTTCTGGAGAGTGGCCCCAACTCAGATTTTGTTGACTACTTTGATGTGAATTGGAATCACTCTTACCTGGGGATCAAAGGCAGAATCTTAGCCCCTTTCTTGGGAGATTTCTACGACAAATGTTTGGAGTCGGGTCAAATCCAGCTTCGTTATGATGCCGATGGCCTAAGTATTAACTACTACAACTTGAGGTTCCCCCTCAACATTGACACCTATGCCGATGTTTTTACCTACAACCTGAGCAAACTGCGGCGAAAATTGGGGCGGAGCCACCCCGACTACGTCAAGTTGCTCGGGATCCTCTTCAGCCTGAAATTCATTCCCAGCAAGGAAGATCTCCTAGAGCGCACTGATCAAATTAGCTTTGCCAAGCATTCGTTGTGGGAACTCTACACGTCTAGCCAACCTATCCAGAGCTTTTTTGACGAGAACATTGACATCTTTAACGGCAAGCCAGGGGATCCGTCGAGCTTTGACCTGCTGGATAGTCTTCTGGCGCGGCAAAATTTTCGCCTTTCCTTCTGGAAGGTGGGTGCTGAGGAGATCAATTATCGTCGTTTCTTTACCATTAACGAGCTGATCTCACTGCGGGTGGAAGATCGCGAGGTGTTTCGCAAAACCCATCAGCTTATCTTTAAGCTTGCAGAACAGGGGCGTTTTAGTGGTTTGCGCATCGATCATATCGATGGGTTGTTCAATCCCGAAGAGTATCTCCATCGCCTGCGGGAACGCTGCCCAAATCTCTACATCGTAGTAGAAAAAATACTAGAGGCTAATGAAAGTCTGCCCCAAAGCTGGCCGGTTCAGGGCACAACGGGCTATGATTTTTTAGCTAAGCTCAACGGCATCTTTTGTCAAGAAGAAAATGCAGAGGCTTTTGACTCTCTCTATCAAAATTTCACAAATCTACGGCATTCCCCAGAGCAGGTTATCGAAGATAAAAAACGCTTGATCATCGAGCGCAACCTGTCAGGGGATATGGATAATCTTGCTTTTTTGCTCAAGCAGATCACCAGCCATCATCGCTATGCCAATGACTTTACCCTCTACAGCTTACGTCGAGCTTTGGTAGAAGTTTTGGTGTGCTTTCCGGTCTACCGCGTCTATATCCACGAAGGGATCCTCAGTCCAGAAGGTCAACAGGTGGTTCGTCAAGCTGTGGAGAAGGCCAAGGAGAACCTGCCCGTTTTGGTGAATGAGCTGAATTTTATTCAGCGCTTTCTCTGCCTGGAGTCTCTGGAAAATTTATCAGACCAGGAGAAAAATGAGCAGATCCATTTTGCCATGCGCTTGCAGCAGTTGGCCGGCCCTCTCATGGCCAAAGGGGTAGAAGATACTGCTTTTTATGTGTACAACCGCCTTTTATCTCTCAATGAAGTTGGCGGGGATCCCTGTCGCTTTGGCCTTTCGGTGCAAGAGTTTCACCGCTTTAATCAAGAGCGGTCAGCTCGGTGGCCTCTGTCCATGAATGCTTCTGCTACCCACGACACCAAGCGTGGCGAAGATGTGCGGGCCCGGCTGAATGTGCTTTCTGAAATCCCCGCCGAGTGGGAAAAGCACATCAACCTTTGGCATGAACTGAACCTCGGCTACAAAGTCCGCAGCAAACAAGCTAAGCGCTCGGAACTGCCGGATCGCAATGACGAGTATTTGCTCTACCAGACATTGCTCGGCTCCTATCCCTTCCAACCGGAAGAGGTGCCCCAGTTCGTACAGCGGGTCAAAGATTATGCCATCAAAGCAGTGCGGGAAGCTAAAGTTCACACCGCTTGGCTTCGCCCCGATACCGAATACGAAGAAGCCACTACCGCTTTTATCGAACGGATCCTTCAAGGTCCTAACCCCTTTTTGGAGTCCTTTTTGCCTTTCCAACGGAAAGTTGCTCACTTTGGCATTTTTAATTCTCTCTCACAGACGCTGATCAAACTGACCAGCCCTGGGATCCCGGATATTTACCAAGGCACGGAACTGTGGGATTTGAGCATGGTGGATCCCGACAATCGTCGGCCTGTGGATTTTTCCCGTCGCCTCGCCTATTTGGAAGAAATTCAGCGGCGGGTTAAACAGGATCCTCTCCAACTCATTGCGGATTTGCTCCTGCACCGCAGCGACGGACGCATTAAGCTGTTTCTGATTCATCATGTGCTCAAGGCCCGCCAGGAACAGCCCCAATTGTTTCTCGAGGGCAGCTACATTCCTCTGCAGATCAGCGGATCCCATGCTGACCATGTTGTGGCTTTTGCCCGTCAGCACAGTAAGCAGGTATTGCTCACGGTAGTGCCGCGTTTTTTAACAAAGTTGATCGACGAAACCCAAGATCCTCTGGGAGAATCCGTTTGGGCAGATACCGAAATTCATCTGCCGCGTTGGAAGCGGCTGGACTGGGTGAACGGGCTAACCCAGGAAAGGATCCCTGCCGGCGAAACCTTGCCGGTGGGCGTTGTCTTGAAATCCTTCCCGGTAGCCCTGCTGTGGGGACAATCCCGCTAGCGGCCTAGGCGGGGGCTAGAGCCTGAAAATTGACGATGCGGGCAAACTCTTGGGGGTCTAGGCTGGCCCCTCCCACCAACACGCCGTCGATCTCAGGCTGGGCCATCAGCTCATCGATGTTGCCGGCCTTCACCGAGCCGCCATACAAAATGGGCAGTTGGGCATTGCCCAAGTGTTGCCGGATCAAGCCGATGACCCGGTTGGCCTCTTGAGCTGCACAAGTCTGGCCGGTGCCGATGGCCCAAATGGGCTCATAGGCAATCACCAAGTTCTCCAGATCGATCCCTTGCAAGGCGCGATCCAATTGCCCCACAATCCAAGACTCGGTCAAGCCTTGCTCCCGCTGCTGCCGGCTTTCTCCCACACAAAGGATGGGGGTGAGCCCGTGCCGCTGGGCAGCTGCCAAACGCCAATTGACGGTTTCGTCCGTCTCGCCGAAGTACTGCCGCCGTTCGCTGTGGCCGACGATGACGTAGCGCACCCCCAATTCCGCCAGCATGGGGCCGGAAATTTCCCCGGTAAAGGCCCCCTGATCCTCCCAATGTAGGTTTTGTGCTCCCACGGCTATGTCGGATCCGCGGCTTTGCTCTGCCACCACCGCCAGGTCTGTAAAGGGCACACATAGGATGATCTGCCGCTGGGATGCTGACCCTGACGGCGATGACCGTAAAGCCAGGCCCAACTCTCGCAGAAACTCGCGAGCCTCAGCCTGAGTCTTGTGCATTTTCCAGTTGCCGGCAATGAGGATGGGGCGCAAGATGGATCCTCCCTTAGAGACAACAGAAGGAAGGGATCCCGCAAGCAGAAAGCCCAATAAAACAGCAGGGATCCCAGCTTTGTTTTTTCGTATGACACAGTTTACCAGCAAGCGATCCCGAAAATACGGCGACGGGATCCCCTCTCCAAGCGCCGGTTAACCCTTCAACCAGCATGCAGACGGGACAGGCCAAGACCCAACAGGGAAGGCAGCTTCCTACAGCCCAACGATCTGGGTGTTTTCAAAGGTAGCCAGAATTTCATCCAGATCTTTGTTCTGCAGCGAGTAGGTAGCAGTGGCATCGTTGCCAAACTGAATTTCGTCCCCGTCCTCCAGATCCCGAAATTCCACCCGTTGCCCGCCCACGTAAAGGCCGTTGGTGCTGGGGGTGCCCTGAATGTCTCCGTCAATGATTTGGTAGGTAAACCCATCGGGAGAAGAGGGAGACTCTGTCTTAACCAAAATGGCGTGGTAGCGAGAGGCGTACTGGGAGTCGATGCGAATGCTGTTGCGCGGATCCCGGCCCAACGAATAAAGCTCAGCCGTCAACCAGTAGGCTTTTGGCCCATGACGATCCTTGACGATGAGCACGTGATTGAGGGCTGGTCGGCGAGGGGGCGTGGTCATGAAAGGCACCCGCTTGCACAACACTGAGGGCAGGATAGCCAAAACATAACATAGGATCCCCCTGGTGGATCCCTGTGTCCACCGGATAAGTCTCTTCAGGTCGGCATCCCAGGCTGGTGCGGGATCCCCCTGAGCAACAAGAAAGGGTCTGAGTAGATTTTTGTAACAATTCCTCTCATAATAGGATCGACGATGCAGATGGATCCCTGACCATGAATGGCTCGCAACCGGATCCCGGTGCTCAACCCCGTTCTCCCCAGACACCGAAGCTCATTGAGTTGCCGGAAGATGAAACCGATGCGCAGCTCAGCGATCCCCTGCGGATGCAGCGCTACGAATGTCGTTCTTGTGGCTATGTTTACGAACCGGCCAAGGGGGATCAGCTCAATCGGATCCCGGCGGGCGTACCGTTTGAGGAATTGCCAGCCGATTGGAAATGTCCGGTGTGCCGAGCCGGTAAGCGCTCGTTCCAAGCAGTGGGCGCCAAGGGCAAGCCTTCCGGTTTTCAAGAGAACTTGCGCTACGGCCTGGGGGTGAACGTGATGACCCCTGCTCAAAAGAACCTGCTGATCTTCTTGGGACTGGCGCTGGGATTTTTATTTTTGATGAGTTTCTATTTCGTCGAGTGAGGGTCAAGATGTTCAAACCCCTGAGGCTGGTGCTGCTGATTGCTGTCTCGGTGCTGCTGATGGCGGCGGGGATGCCCAACATGCGGGTGGTCCCCTGGCAGCAGGTGGAAGTGCCCACCCAGAACATTCTGCTGGACATTGCCTTCACCGGCACCACCCCTTCCCATGGCTGGTTGGTGGGAGACAAGGCGACGCTGCTGGAATCCCGCGATGGGGGTCTGCACTGGCAGGTGCGGGAGCTGCCGGGTCTGGAGCCGGAAGCCTACCTGGCCTCCATTAGCTTTGCTGGGGCAGAAGGCTGGGTGGCCGGGCAGCCGAAGATCCTCCTCCACACCCTAAACGAGGGATCCGACTGGACTTCCATCCGCCTCAACAACCAACTGCCAGGGGAGCCGCTCTTGATCCAGGCTCTGGGCCCTGGCGCCGCCGAAATGGTGACCAATGTGGGGGCCATCTACCGCACCGAAGATGGCGGTCAGACCTGGCATGCCCAAGTGGATGAGCCGATTGGGGCCATCAAAAACATTGCCCGCGGCCCTGAAGGCGAATATCTGGCGGTGTCGTCGCGGGGCAGCTTCTACTTTCTGTACACTCCTGAAAGTCGCACCTGGAAGCCCTACCCGCGGGAAAGCTCCCGCCGCATTCAAAACATGGGCTTTGGCCCCCACGGCAGCGCTTGGAAATTGAACCAAGGGGCGGAGATCGCCTTTACCGATGACTTCACCTCCGGCCAGTGGTCGTCGCCGCTGCGTCCAGGGCGGGCCCTCAGCTTTGGCTACCTCAATGCCGCCTACCAGAACGACCACGACCTGTGGGTGGTGGGGGGTGGCGCTACCCTGATCCACAGCCCTGATGGTGGCAAAACCTGGGAACAGGCCAAGAAACTCAGCAACATCCCCGCCAACTTCTACAGCATTGAGTTTTTCGGCCCCCAGCAGGGGTTTATTCTGGGGCAACGGGGCACCCTCTTGCGCTATGTCAGCTCCAACAACTCCTGAAGGTCTCAGGGATCCCTAATCGGCACACGGGTGGATATACGCGCCAAGGATCCAGCTTCACGCCCGCGGCTGCTGGTTGCTGCCAGTGGCACTGGTGGCCACATTTTTCCGGCCTTGGCCGTTGCCGAGCAGTTGCCCGACTGGCAGATTGAATGGCTGGGGGTGCCGGATCGCATGGAAGGGAAGCTGGTGCGGGAGCGGTATCCCTTGCACCGGGTCGTCATGTCGGGCTGGCAGGGATCCCCTCTCCATAGGCTGCAGGCCTTGGCCCAACTGGCCCGCGCCACCCTGCAAGTGCGCCGACTCCTTATGTCGGGACGGTTTGATATTGTCCTGACCACCGGTGGGTACATTGCCGCTCCGGCCATTTTGGCCGCCCGCTCGCTGGGGGTACCGGTGTTGCTGCACGAGTCCAATCGGATCCCGGGCAAAGTGACCCGTTGGCTGGGGAGATTTTGTCAGGTGGTGGCGCTGGGCATGGCGGAGACGGCAGAGCATTTGCCAGGGGTGGCTGCCCAAGTGGTGGGTACGCCAGTGCGGGCCGAGTTCTACACGCCCCAGCCTTTCCCTGCCGACCTCCCCATTCCCGACGGGGATCCCCTCATTGTGGTCATGGGGGGCAGCCAAGGGGCGCGGGGCCTCAACCGCATGGTGGCCACCTGTGCCCCAGCTTGGTTGGAGGCGGGGGCCTGGATTGTGCATTTGACCGGCGGCAGCGAAGCTCAAGATCCGGAAGCCAGGATCCCCAGCCATCCCCGCTACCGGCCCTTTCCTTTCCGTCGAGATGTAGCTGCCTTGTTGCAGCGGGCCAACTTTGCCATTAGCCGCGCCGGGGCCATGAGCCTGGCGGAGTTGCTGACCACCGCCACCCCAGCCATTTTGATCCCCTATCCCTTTGCCGCTGAGGATCATCAGTATCAGAATGCTCTGGCCTTTGTGGGGCGCGGTGGGGGGGTGGTCATGCGAGAATCCGAAGAGAATCTGGACTTGCTGCGGCAAACGGTGTTGACCTGGTTGGCCCAGCCGCAGGTGGTTGCCCAAATGGCCGCTCGCTTGCAGGCCGCAGCTCCTCCCAATGCCAGCAAGGTTCTTGCCCGCCTGTTGCAGGAGATCCGCCAGAGTTCTGCCCGTTAAGCCGTGGTACAGCCAAGATTGGACAGCCTTTCCCAACGCCCGCCTGTGCCCGCCAAAGCGGCGGAGTCCCCAACCCTGCTGGCGGAACTCCCGCCCGCTGACAGGATGGAATCGCTGTTGATGCGGCTAGAGCAGTGCTTCGGGATCCCCCAGCGGGCTCCCGATGGCCTTTCCCCCCGCCCGGATCTCCTGGACGAGTTGGTGGGCACGATCCTTTCCCAGAACACCACTGACACCAACAGCAGCCGTGCCTTCCGCGCCCTCAAAGCCACCTTTCCCTCTTGGGAAGCGGTCTTGGCCGCCGACCCGGCAGATCTGGCCCAGGTGATCCGCTCCGGCGGCTTAGCCCACCTCAAGGCAGCCCGCATTCAGGAGATCCTGGCCGCCATTCAAGAACGACAGGGATCCCTGAGTCTGGACTTTCTAAGAGAGCTAGACGACGCCGGCGCCCTCGACTTTCTGCTCTCGTTAAAAGGGGTGGGGCTGAAGACCGCCACCTGTGTGTTGTTGTTCGGCCTGGGTCGGGATCTCTGCCCGGTGGATACCCACGTGCATCGAGTGGCCAACCGTCTGGGCTTGGTGCGGGCCAAACATCCCGACGACACTTTTGCTCAGCTTTCCCCTCAGATCCCCAGAGGCAAAGCCTATTCCCTGCACGTCAACTTTGTCCGGCTGGGCAAGCGCATTTGCAAGGCCCGTATGCCCGAATGTGGCCGCTGCCCGCTGCGTCCCACCTGCCCCTCTGGGCGGCAGCGTTGATCCCGACAGCAGGGCTCTATTCTGCGGGCGCAGTAGAAGCATCTGGGATCCCCTCTTGTCCGTTCCTGCCGGCGTCTCTCTCTGCTGGGGGAACTTCCAACTCCAGGGCTTGCCGCACCGATTGAATCTCTTGGGAGAGCAGCACCCGCTCTCGATCCAACAGGCCGACGATCTGCTCCGGGTCTTCCCGCGAGACCACTGGCAATTGGCGCAAATCGTATTCGTACATCGGCTCGGCTGCCACCGCTACCGCCTCATCGGGGAAGGTGGTGAGAACCGGAGATTGGCTGACCTCCTGTACGGTTAGCTCCGCCAACTCCGCCGCCTCCTTATGGGCCAAGGCCCGCTCCAGATCTTCCAGGGTGAGAATGCCCCGCAGCCGCTCCTGTCCGTCCACCACCAACGCGCTATGGCACTTTTGCTGCAGCAAACTCTCCAGAGCTTCTCGCAGCGGTGTGTCTTGCCGAAGCAAAAGAGATGGGGGCACCATCACCTCTTGCACCGTCAGCTCTCTAGGCTCCTGCCCAAGGACTCCGTCAAGCGTTGCGTGGCGATAGCGACGGGCGGAAGGGTAGATGGCCGGCGAATGCAACTGCTCCGTCAGCCAGATGCTCAAACCCACTGCCGCCATCACCGGCAGCGCAATGTGATAGTCCCGCGTCATCTCAAACAGCAGCAAGATGGCCGTTAGCGGAGCCCGCACGCTGGCCGCCAACACCGCCGCCATGCCCACCATGGCGTAGGCAGCAGGGGGAGACAAGGCAATCAAGGGCAAAGCTTGAGATAGCACCTGACCGTAGCCTGCCCCCAGCACTGCCCCCATGAACAAAGCCGGGGCAAAGGTTCCCCCCACAAAGCCGCTGCCCAGGCTCAAAGCGCTCAGCAACAGCTTGCCCAATAGGAGCAGGCCCAGATGGCCAAGAGAAAAGGGAACGGCCTGCAGAATCGACTCAATGGTTTCATAGCCCACCCCCAACGCCAATGGGATCCCCAAGCCCGCGCAGCCCAGGATCCCGCCCCCCAAAATGGGCTTGCTCCAAGCCGGCCAAGCCGCCAGGGGGCCACTGTTGAACAGGTGCTTGCCCCACTCCAGGGTGTAGCTGAAGGCCATAGAAACCAGGCTGGCCAAAAAGCCCAAGCCGAGATACAGAGGTACCTCCAGCAAGCTGTGGATCTCGTAGTCCGGCAAGACAAAAGCCGGCTGGGTGATGGTGGGCAAAAGAAAAGCGGGTTGTGCCCCCAACCCCACCTGGGCGATCAAGGCGGAGACCACCGCCGCCAACACCACCACACTGACAGCAGAAGTGGTGAAGGTGCGGGCCAAAGCCAGCTCCAGCGCCAAAAACACCCCGGCAATGGGCGCGTTAAACCCTGCCGCCAGGCCAGCCGCTGCTCCGGCAGCCATCAACAGTTGCACCCGCTCCCGCGAGAGGCGTAGGTTTTGCCCCAGCAGGGATCCCAGCAAAGCGCCACTTTCCACACTGGGGGCCTCAGGGCCAAGGGAAGCTCCCGCGCCCAACGAGATGGCAGCCGCCAAGAGCTTGAGCGGGATCCACCAGGGCTGAAGTGCCAAAGGACGAGCAGGACTCACCAAGCTGGAGAGGCTCAAGTTGGGAAAGGGCACAACTGCCCCCAAAGCGCCGATCAGCAGGCCCCCCAACACCGGCGCCAAAGCCAGCGGCCAGGATCCCAGCAGCCACAGGCCATAGTGTTCTGCAGCCCTGCCGAGGCCATCCACGAGGGTGTCCTGCAGCAGATAGCGCCACCAGCCAATCAAGTAGCGAAATCCAACCACCAACAGCCCCGTGGCCAACCCCACTGCCGCCGCCAGCAGCAGCAGCAGGTTCTCGGAGGAGAGGCGCAGGCGGAGAGCGGGGGCGCTGTTCATGATCGGCTCAGGGGCTTTGGGAAGGCAGGGTCAAGATCTCTACACCGGTTTCGGTAACGGCGACCGTATGTTCAAATTGGGCCGAGAGCTTGCCATCCAAAGTGACCGCCGTCCACCCGTCGGAGAGCACCTTCACCTCCCAGGTGCCCTCGTTGATCATCGGCTCGATGGTGAACACCATGCCGGGGCGGAGTTTCTCCCCTTTTCCCCGTTCGCCGTAGTGGGGGATCTGGGGAGCAGTGTGGAATTGCCGTCCCACCCCATGCCCGACAAAATCGCGCACCACGCTGTAGCCCTGGGCCTCGGCATATTCTTGGATGGCAGCGCCAATGTCGCCGACTCTCCCCCCCGGCTTGACGGCAGCAATGCCCCGCCGCAGACATTCTTCGGTCACCTCCACCAAGCGCCGCGCCCGCTCAGAAGGCTGTCCGACAAAGAAGGTTTTGGACGTATCGCCGTGGTAGCCATCCAAAACCGGGGTGACATCGATGTTGATGATGTCGCCTTCTCGCAGGATCTGCTTGGGGCTGGGAATGCCGTGGCAGACCACGTGGTTGACGCTGGTGCAGATGGACTTGGGAAAGCCATGGTAGCCCAAAGGGGCGCTTCTGGCCCCATGCGCCCGCGTCCATCGCTCGGCCTCGTCGTTGAGCTCTTGGGTGGTGACCCCTGGCTGCACCATCGGCTCCAAGTGCTTGAGCAGATCTGCCGCCAGGCGACAAGCCCGCCGCATTTTCTCCAGTTCCCGCGAAGAGAGCAACACAATGGGCTGAGGGGCTTGCGTGAGCGTCTGCAAAGCGGATCCCAACTGCTCCCCCCATCGCTGGGAGCGACGGCTGAGGTCTGTCAACAACGCTCGCATGTCTTCCATCATGAGACCTTATCTGTGAAAAGCTCTGTGAAAACGGATGGATCTCTGCACCTGCAGACTGTCCAGGATTGGGTTCTCAGTTGGGATTCTGAATCGCCTTGCGCCCATTCACAGACCCCTGCCGGCCATTTTCTGCCGCCGACGAATCCGCTGCACCAACCACAGCCCCAGAAAATAGCTGACGAGGGATCCCCAAAAACCGACAAACGCACAGCCGACAAACAGCGTGCCCGACATCTCCAAGCCCCACTGCATCCAGTTTTGCCAGGTGGCCGCCACCAGCTCTGTGGTGGGAAGGACAGTTCGGGATCCCAGTAGCCATTCTCCCACCTGGTAGTTGAATGCATAGATGGGCACATAGGTGAAGGGGTTACTCACCCAGGTCCCTGCCACCGCCGCCAGCTTGTTGCCCCGAAACGGAACAGCCAACACCAGAGCGGCCAACGTTTGAAAGCCGAAGATGGGGAAACAGCCGGCAAAAACCCCTACCGCCAAGCCACGGGCAATTTCTTTTGGCGACGATTGCAGCCGCAACAGGCGCAGATAAAGATAGCGCAGCCAACGCTTCCAGGAAGGATCCCGGCGGGCTAGGGTCGGCCCTGGTTGAGATCCAGAGTAGGATCTGGAATAAAGCTTAAGGGATCCCGGCGAAGGCCAGGAGAAAGAGGGCAGCCTCAACCAAAAGAGGGGGCTCATGGTGGCAAGGGGGCAACTGAGAGAAGGTGTTAAGTCCTGTAAATCCAGTGTATCTTTCCTGCCCTTGGCGACAAAGGGCTATCGGCAAATCTGGGCCGGCAGCAACGGGGTGACGCCGGGGGATCGGTTTACGGAGTGGTCACCTGAGCTTGTCCACCAAGGCCAGCACGAAGTTAAGACCCAAGTAGGAAACCAGCACCACCAAGAATAGGAACAGGGCAATGTTCAGCCCGGATCGCAGGGCAGAGGGCAGGGATCCCGATTTCATTTTGGGATCAGGCTTTTCGGGGGGAGTTGTCATCTGGAGTTCTGGGGAAGACTGTGAATCTAGGATCCCATCTTGGCTGTGCAGGTGTACCCATCGGCTTACTTTCCGAAGATTGAAGGCCTGATACATTTACGCTGAACACTGCTGAACATCACTGTTCAACTATGCAGCGATAGCATTCTGTTTGTTTCCAAACAGAATGGCGGTATCCCGCAAAGCTTTGAGTAGAATACCCAAAGCGCAGTTTCCGTGTCGTCTTACTACCAATTTTCTGCTTTGCTTTGGCTACCATGTTGGCAGACTCGAAAGTAAACAGAAAGATCAACTGGTAGTAATCCGTACTGAACATATTATACATTATTTTCAGTATAGTTGAGCTTATTATTGACTAGAGTCATGCTCTTCTCTGAACACGGAGCAAGCCCAGTTCCTGGCCCCCGGCTAATGGGAGCGACTTGGATCGAGAATACCTGGCTGAAGAGATCGCATCTCAGAGAAGACAACGGCACCGGGAACCATCTGAATCGCTCACCTGTTGAAGATGATGAGTTTTTCCCAGATGGACAATGGGAGTGGATCCGCTGTCTGCAAACTGAGTTATCCTGCCGCCAGAATTGCCTCCAACAAGGGATCCGCCCCAAAACGCACCACATCCGTACAGGGCCGTCCGGTCTCGGCTTCCACCCGGCGGATCTGCTCTAGGGCTGCTTCTTCCTCCCAGCCGAAGGTATTGAGGGCAACCCCCACCACGGGCGCGGGGGCAAAAGCCCCGGCAGCTGCCGCCACCTGTTCATACAGCTCAATCACCTTGGGTAAGGGCGGGATGGGCACGTAGTCTATCCCCTTGATGTGGGTCTGGCCGGCGCGGTGTACCAGGATAAGGTGGGTGGGCTGGGATCCACGCAACAGAGGCAAGGTGGCCGTAGAGGCGGGGTTGAGCAGGGATCCCTGACCTTCCAGGTGCAGAATGTCGTGGTCAGAGCCATAGCGTAAGATCAGTTGCTCCACCGCCCCACTGGCATAGTCCACTCGCACCGCATCCAAAGGGATCCCCTCGCCGCCGATCAGGATCCCAGTTTGCCCGGTGGCCAAAAAGCGGGAGCGCAGGCCCCGTCTCAGGCTGGCCCGGTGCAGCTCTAGGCTGGTGGACATTTTGCCCACGCTCATGTCGGTGCCCACCGTCAACACCCGTTTACAGGGCAAGGTGCGGGCCAGGGCTTTCCCCACCGACAGGTTGGGGGGCTCGCGGCGAATATCCCAGATCCAGGCCCCCGGCTGCAACCACTGCCGAAACTGGGGATCCTCGGCCAAAGGCGTGTGCAGCCCATTCACCAGAGATAGGCCAGCTCGCAGGGCCAGGCCCAACTCCTCCCGCCAGGCTGGCGGCAACTGCCCCCCTGAAGGGGCAATCCCAATCACCAGAACTTCAGGCCGGTGGGCCAGCGCCTCCTCCACCGAGGCCACGATGGGAATGTCTTTGGCAATTCCGGTCAGATGGGCCAGGGATCCCCCCGCCTGCTCCCGGTCGATCACCGCCACCACCGGGAAGGAGCCGTAGCGCAGCAGCCCCAGCCCCGTTTTCCCATGCTCCCCCAGCAATCCCCCGTGGAGCAGGATGGCCACGCGACTTTCGCTGGACAGGGATTCCGGCCTTCCCATTATTCCTCCCGCAGCTCTACCCCCAAGCCCGGTCGGTCGGTGGGGAGCAGGCAGCCGTCCTGCAGGATGGCCCCGGCGAAGGGATCGTCGGTGAGGTTGAGGTGGCTATCCAAGTCCAGGTAATCCACCAGGGGAGCCAAGTGGGCTGCCGCTGTATTCCCCAGGGCTGTGTTGCTGTAGCAGCCCAACATCACCTGTAGGCCGTGGGCTTTGGCGGTGTGGATCATGCGCCAGGCTTCGCTGAGGCCTCCGCATTTCATCAGCTTAATGTTGATCCCGTGGACGCGATCCACCAGAGGGGGGATATCGCGGCTGTCCATACAGCTCTCATCCACAAAAATGGGCAGCTTCGACTCGTGCCAGAGGGTGATCAGCTTCGCTTCCTGCCCCCTCTCCAAAGGCTGCTCCAGGTAGCTCACCCCTTGCCCCGCCAGCCAGTTGCTCATGCTCAGGGTTTGCTCCACCGTCCAAGCGCCGTTGGCATCCACTGTAATCAGGGATCCCAGCGGGATCACCTCTTGTACAGCAATCAGCATGTTCTGATCCGCCATCAGTCCTGAGCCGCTGCCCAGCTTGATCTTAAAGGCCCGCGCTTGGGTCTGTTCCATCCAGGCCAAGGCGCGCTGGCGGGCCGCCTGCGGGGTGGAGATGCCGATCGTCATCGTCGTGGGCGGAATGCGGGAGCGATCCAGCCCCCACAACTGCCACAGGGGCCTCCCCAGCCGTTTGCCCATCCAATCGTGCAGGGCCATATCCACCGCTGCCCGCGCTGCCGAAGGGATCCCGGCCCGCAGCAGTTCTGCCTCGATTGGCTGTCGCTCCCAGGGGGAATGGCGGCGCAGGATCCCTTTGGCCACGTCCAAGCCCATCAGGATGTCGTCCAGAGACTGCTGGCAATCGTCGCTCACCGAAAAAGGGCAAGCCTCTCCCCACCCTTCAACTCCCTCCTCCTCAATTCGCACCCAAGCCAGGGTTGTATCGCTGTGGGTACCTCGGCTGATGGTCAAGGCGTAGCGCTTGTGAACGGTGAAAGGTTCGACGTAGAGCCGCATGGGCATCTCCAGAAGAGGAAGCTTGGAGGGGCAATTGGGCCTGGGCCGCCCCTTTGAGCTTAGCTTGGTTCCCAGCCCAGCCTGCCCCCGTCCCCAAGCCCAGAAAACAAGTTATCCCTTGCCCCGTCCGCCGTCTATGGTGGGATCCAGATCCACCGTTCTCCATACCCTTGCCACCATGAATACCGCCGAACTGCTGGTTCGCTGCCTGGAAAATGAGGGGGTGCAGTACATCTTCGGCGTTCCTGGCGAAGAAAACCTGGAAGTCCTGCAAGCCCTGCGCCGCTCCTCAATTCGCTTTATCACCACCCGCCACGAACAGGGGGCCGCCTTCATGGCCGATGTCTATGGCCGGCTGACGGGCAGAGCGGGGGTGTGTCTCTCCACCTTGGGGCCGGGCGCCACCAACCTGATGACCGGAGTTGCCGATGCCAACCTGGATGGAGCACCCCTAGTGGCCATCACCGGCCAAGTGGGCACCGACCGCATGCACATCGAATCCCATCAATACCTGGATTTGGTGGCCATGTTTGCCCCCGTCACCAAGTGGAATGCCCAGATCGTGCGCCCCAGCATCACCCCGGAGATCGTGCGCAAGGCTTTCAAATTGGCCCAAACCGAGAAGCCCGGGGCCGTCCACATCGACTTGCCGGAAAACATCGCCGCCATGGAAGCCAGCGGCACTCCCTTGAGGAGAGATCGCCTGGACAAAACCTACGCCTCCTATCAAAGCCTGAACGAAGCGGCGTCCCTGATCTCCCGCGCCCGCAACCCCTTGATTTTGGCCGGCAATGGGGCCATTCGCGCCCAAGCCAGCAGCGCCCTCACGGAATTTGCCACCCGCTTGAACATCCCCGTGGTCAACACCTTCATGGGCAAAGGAGTGATCCCCTACACCCACCCCTTGTCCTTGTGGGCCGTTGGCCTACAGCAGCGGGATCTGATCAGTTGTGGTTTCGACCGCACCGATCTGCTGATCGCCGTCGGCTACGACCTCATCGAGTACTCTCCCAAGAAATGGAACCCCGACGGCACCATCCCCATCGTTCACATCGCTGCCCTGCCCGCAGAAATCGACAGCAGCTACATCCCGCAAGTAGAGGTGGTGGGAGACATTTCCGACTCCCTGATGGAGATCCTGCGCCGCTGCGATCGCACGGGCAAGCCGGATCCCTATGGCCTCAGCCTGCGGCAGAACATCGTCCGCGAGTACACCTGCTATGCCCAGGATCAGAGCTACCCGATCAAGCCCCAAAAGCTGATCTACGACCTGCGCCAAGTCCTGCAACCGGAAGACATCGTCATCTCCGATGTCGGCGCCCACAAGATGTGGATGGCCCGCCTCTACCACTGTGACAAACCCAACACCTGTCTCATCTCCAACGGCTTTGCCGCCATGGGCATCGCCATTCCGGGGGCCTTGGCCGCCAAATTGGTGCATCCCGACCGGCGCATCGTGGCCGTAACCGGAGATGGAGGGTTCATGATGAACTGCCAAGAGCTGGAAACTGCCCTCAGGGTGGGCACTCCCTTTGTAACTCTCATCTTCAACGATGGCGGCTATGGGCTGATCGAGTGGAAGCAACACAATCAATACAACGAGGCTGCTTTCGTCAAGTTCGGCAATCCAGACTTCGCCAAGCTGGCGGAGAGCATGGGCCTCAAGGGCTACCGTGTCGAAAAGGCTGCCGAGCTGATCCCCATCCTGAAGCAGGCCCTCGAGCAGCCGGTGCCCACCCTCATCGACTGCCCTGTCGATTACAGCGAAAACCTTTACCTAACCCAGCGGTCGCAAGCGTTGGTCTGCGAGGCTTAGGGGACGAGATGGATGTGAATGCGAGATTTGAGCCGAGTTGGGGCATAGTAAGCCCAGGGTTGGCGGCCTCTGGGCAGTCCAGACTTATGTATCTTTACCGTTGACCCTTAGCAGCCGAGTGCAGTGAAATAGAGGCATTGTGGGTGACCCGCTAGCATGAACGATCTTCCTCCCCCTCCTTTTACCTCGCGCCGTGCCGGTGCTGCCAGCAAAGCTCTGGCCATCGCCAACGTCAGCATTACCCCCTTTGGCCGCAAGTTAAAGGAGCTGGGCTTTGCCGACGATAAGCAGATCCAGGACATCCAAAACGCCCTCAAAGCGGATCGAGAGGGCAACAGCAAGGCCCTGGCTCTGGTGGTCAAGGATATCGTGGGCAAAGAGATCACCCCTGACCTGGAGCGGGCTTACAAACGGCAGCAGCTCTTTGAACTGAAAATCATCTACGGGATCCCCTCCCTGGATGTCGACCTGGAGCCGGTGGAGATCTCCGAGATGATTGGGCTGATCGACTCGATCTTGCCCCTCGACATCTGCAACCGCTACAAGTTCTTGCCCATTCGCCGTCGAGACAATCAGGTGACGGTGGCGATGGTCAAGCCAGACAACCTGCAGGCACTGGACGACATTCAACGGCGCTTCCGCATCCAGGGGCTGAAGCTGCAGCGGCGGGTCTTCACCCAGCGGGATTTCGAGACCCTGATCAACCGCTACATGGATGCGCAGGCGGAGCTGCTGGCCATCAAGGGGATCAACGACGCGGCTACTGCCCAACAGGAAGAAGAGGTGGTGGTCAATACCGCCGAAATCGATCTGGACAGCATCGAGGATGTGACTGCCGATGAGGCCGGCGAGGGATCCCTGGAGCAGCAGGTCAAATCGGCAGATGATGCCCCGATTATTAAACTGTCCAACCAGATCCTGGTCAAGGCCCTGCAGGATGGGGCGTCCGACATCCACATCGAGCCACAAGAAGAATACCTGCGCATCCGCTTCCGCAAAGATGGGGTGTTGCGGCAGGCTTTTGAAAACTTTCCCAAGAAGATCGTCCCCGCCCTCACTGCCCGCTTTAAAATCATCTCCAACCTGAATATTGCCGAGCGGCGCATGCCCCAGGATGGGCGGATCCGGCGGGTCTTCAAGGGGCGCAAGGTGGACTTTCGGGTCAGCACCCTGCCCTCCCGCTATGGGGAAAAGATCGTGCTGCGGGTTCTGGACAACTCCGCCACCCAACTGGGGCTGGACAAGCTGATCACCGACCCAGAGACCTTGGAAAGCTTCAAGGAGATTGTCAAGCGACCCTTTGGCCTAATCTTGGTGACCGGGCCAACGGGATCCGGGAAAACCACCACCCTCTACTCGGCTCTGGCGGAGGTGAACGATCCGGGCATCAACATCAGCACTGCCGAGGATCCCATTGAATACTCGCTGCCGGGGATCACCCAAGTGCAGGTGATCCGAGAAAAGGGCATGGACTTTGCCATGATCCTGCGGGCCTTCTTGCGGCAAGACCCGGATGTGATCCTGGTGGGGGAAACCCGCGACCACGAGACGGCCAAAACCGCCATCGAAGCCTCCCTCACGGGCCACTTGGTGTTGACCACGCTGCACACCAACGATGCCCCTGGCGCCATTGCCCGTCTGACGGAGATGGGGATCGAGCCATTTATGATCTCCAGCTCGTTGCTGGGGGTGTTGGCCCAGCGCTTGATGCGCCGGGTGTGTACCGAATGTCGGATCCCCTACCACCCCACGCCGGAGGAGCTGGCTCGCTATGGCCTTACCCTCAGTGGCGACGGCGAGCAGCTCACCTTCTACAAAGCCAACAAGCTCTCCCCCAAAGAAGTGGAGCAGCGCAAGGCCACCGGCAAGCCCATCTGCGAGAAGTGTGGGGGCGTGGGCTACAAAGGTCGGGTAGGGGTGTACGAGTTCATGCGCATGAACGACCGCCTTGCGGACTTGATCAACAAAGAGGCCCCCACGGAGGTGATCAAAGAAGCGGCGGTGGAAAGTGGCATGAAAACCCTGCTGGCCTACAGTTTGATGCTGGTGAAGCAGGGCCTCACCACGCTGGAGGAGGTGGATCGGGTGACCCTCACCGACAAGGGTCTGGAAAGCGAGCTGAAGGCCCGTGCCAAGGCTCTCAGCACCTGCCGCAACTGTGGCGCGGCCTTGCATGTGGACTGGATGGACTGCCCCTATTGCCTGACCCCGAAGTTTTAGGAAGTCGGCTTGGCACTTGACGATGTTGGGGTGCCGACTATAACAGTCCTATACAGTTGCCTTTCTCACATGGCTTTGGCCGGCGGCTCTTTTGATAGACAGTTCTACTCGCCTTTGGAGAACCCAACCCTATGCCCCAACTGATGATCGAAGACCTCATGGAAGCAATCGTCCAAAAGGGCGGTTCCGACATTCATATCTCGGCGGGTTTGCCCCCCTACTTCCGCATCAATGGTCACCTTGAGCCGACAGAGCATGAGCCTCTCTCGGCAGAGGAGGTGCAGCGGTTGATCTTCAGCATGCTGAACAACAACCAGCGCAAGCAGCTGGAGCAAAACTGGGAATTGGACTGCTCCTATGGGGTGCGGGGGATCGGGCGCTTCCGCGTGAACGTCTACCGCGATCGCGGCACCTATGCTTGCGCCATGCGGGCCCTGGCTTCTGAGATCCCCAACATCGACAAGCTGGGCCTGCCGGATGTGTGTAAGGAAGCAGCTCGCCTGCCGCGGGGCTTGGTGCTGGTAACCGGCCCAACGGGATCTGGCAAATCGACTACGCTGGCTTCCATGATCGACATGATCAACCGCGAACGGGCCGAGCACATCCTCACCATCGAGGATCCCATTGAGTATATCTACACCCCCATTCGCAGCATCATCCACCAGCGGCAACTGGGGGAAGACACCAAGAGTTTTGCCAATGCCCTGCGGGCAGCGATGCGGGAGGATCCGGATGTGATCCTGATCGGGGAGATGCGGGATCTGGAGACCATCCAGTTGGCCATTACCGCCGCCGAGACGGGCCACCTCTGCTTTGCCACGGTACACACCAGTTCTGCCGCCCAGACGGTGGATCGCTTGGTGGATGTGTTTCCGCCCGAGCAGCAGCAGCAGATTCGCGTGCAGCTCTCCAACTCCCTCAAGGCCGTCTTCTCCCAAACTCTGGCCCGCCGCCTCAATCCCAAGCCAGGAGAGCCTGGACGGGTGCTGGTGCAGGAAATCATGGTGGTGACGCCGGCCATTGCCAACCTGATTCGGGAGGGCAAAACTGCCCAGATCTACTCGGCTATCCAGACGGGGGGCAAGCAGGGCATGAAAACGCTGGAGCAAGATCTGGCTAACCTTTACCTACAGGGCAAGATCGACTTCGATACGGCCATGTCTAAGACCTCTCGCCCCGAGGAGTTGCAACGGCTTTTGGGCAACGTTACCGGGCCCTCGCCAGCCGCGGCTGCCCAGCAACAGCGGCCACCAGCAGTTGCCGCCCGTCGCTAAACCTCGTTGCCACCAGGCAGTGCTGGGATCCCGGGGTGAGGGTTCATTGCCGATCTCTAGCCGCTGCCTCAATTTGTGGCTAAGCTCTAGCTGAGAGATCGTTGATCGGCCCAAGGTTTGGGCTGACTTCTCTTTTGCACCTGCGAAACATTTAAAGCCATTTCGTTATTTAGAGCGATCTAGCCGGGGGTACAGCCATGCCGCGCTACAAGGTTCGGGGGTTAAAGGCCGGTCAGCCGGTACGCCTGACGGTGGTGGCCAACAACTTGACCGAGGCCCGCGCACGGCTGCGCCGAGATGGGATTTTCGCCAAACAGGAGGACATTCAGGAAGAAAAGCCCTTTTTCTCCTTGGATACGTCTTTCGATTTCTCAATGCTGGGATCCATCGACATTCGCGACAAGGCAGTGTTCTCCCGGCAATTTGCTGCCTTGATCAACGCCGGCGTGTCGATGGTGCGCTCTCTCACCATCATGGAGGAGCAAACCGGCAACCCCAAACTCAAAAAGTACCTGCGGGCTATCCGAGCGGAGGTGGAGGCGGGGAAAAACCTCTCCGACTCCATCCGCCCTTATCCCGACGCCTTCGACGGCCTCTACTGCAGCATGGTGCAGGCGGGGGAGGTGGGCGGCGTGCTGGACGAAGTGCTCAACCGCCTGGCCAAGCTGCTGGAGGACATGGATCGCCTGCAGAAGCAGATCAAGTCAGCCATGACCTACCCGGTGGTGGTGACGATCTTGGCTGTCTTGATTTTCTTGGGCATGGTGCTGTTCATCTTGCCCACGTTTGAGAGCATCTACAACGACTTGGGTGGGGAGCTGCCCGCCTTTACCCAGTTTTTCATCAACATCAGCAAGTTCCTGCGCACGCCCCAGTACAGCTTGGGGCTGGTGGGCTTTCTAGGGGCCGTCTATTTTGCTTTCCGGCGCTTTTACCGCACCCCCGCCGGCAAAGAAACCATCGACGCTCTGGCCCTCAAGCTCCCCATTTTTGGAGATCTGATTCAGAAGTCGGCGGTGGCCCGTTTTTGCCGCACGTTTGGGGCCTTGACCCGCTCTGGGGTGCCGGTGCTGACTTCTCTGGAGATCGTGCGCGACACTTCCGGCAACCAGGTGGTGGCCAACGCCATTGACGCCGCCCGCCAATCCATCTCAGAGGGAGGGCAGATTGCCCCTGCTCTCGACAAGGCTAAGGTCTTCCCAGTCATGGCCATTCAGATGATCAGCGTGGGGGAAGAGACAGGCGAGCTGGACGCGATGCTGATGAAGACGGCGGATTTCTACGAGCTGGAGGTGGAGGAGGCGGTACGCGCCCTCACCAGCCTGCTGGAGCCGTTGATGATCGTGATCCTGGGCGGTATGGTGGGCTGCATTATCGTGGCCATGTACCTGCCCATGTTCAACGTCTTCGAGCTGGTGAAGTAGTGGATTGGGCTGACCCTTGAACCCCCAGGGCGGCCAGGGCACAGGGTAGGAGCAACAAAGGAAAGGGATCCCATGCTGAGGCGATGGTTAGCGGCCCTGGTGCTGTTGTTGGGGGTGGGGCTGGCAGTTTTGCTTTCCGAACAGCCGACGGGATCCCTGGCGGGACGGGTGGAGCTACCGGCAGGGGTAGCTCTGGAGAGCGTCCGGGTGATCGCCGCCGGCCCGGTCACGCGCAGCGCCAGCTTGGCCTCAGATGGCGAATATCGCTTGGATCGATTGCCTGTTGGGGAATACCAGGTGACGGTGCAGGGATCCGGCCTGGAAAAGGTGGGCAGCCAGAGATCCGTTCTGGTGCGGGAGGGGGCAACGGTTCGGATCCCCACCTTGCGCCCTCAGCTTGTCCCCCCCGGTCTCTATCTCTACAGCACCAGCCAGGTGTTTACGACCGCAGAACCGGCGCGGCTGCAGTGGCGGGCCACCAGCCTGGGCTCGGTGCAGCTCAGCCTCTATCGCTTTTCCCTGGCGGATCTGCAGGGATCCCCTCTCTTGCGGGATTTGGCGGATGCTGGCTATGGCTCCCTGGATCCGGCTCTGTATCCCACCCTGCGGCGGGAGCTTGTGCGCAGTTGGCAGCAGCCGGTACCGCGACGGCCAGGAGAGGGGTGGGCAGCCCAAACTGTGGAGCTGGGGATCCTGCCGCCGGGGGCCTATTGGGTGGAGGCGGAGGGCCGGGAGCCGCTGGCGCAAACGGCTGCACCTTTGCCCCGTTTCGACCATTGGTTTTTGGTGAGCGATCTCGGCCTCATCCAGAAGCAGGATGCCAGCCAGTTGGTGGTGCAGGCGGTGCACCTGCGGGAGCTGCGCCCCCTGTCGGGGATCCAGATCCAAGTTTTCGGGGAGTGGGGGGATCCCCTGACGGCCACCACCGATGCAGAGGGGCTGGCCCGCTTTGGCCTGCCGGCGAGAGAGGGTTCTTCCCTGGTGGTCTATGGCCGCAGTGCCGACAACACCCTGCAGGCTTTGTCCCGCAGCTATGCCTATGGCTGGAACCAGCCCCACCGGATCTACGCCTACACCGATCGTCCCCTCTACCGCCCTGGCCAAACCGTCTATTTCCGCGCCCTGGTGCGAGAGCAAACCCGCCTCACGCCGCCCCCCCCAGGACAAGCAGTGCAACTGACCCTTACGGCCCCCAACGGGGATGTGTTGAGCGAACAAACCCTGGCCACCAATGCTTTTGGCAGTGTCCATGGGGAGTTTCAACTGCCAGAAGAAGCGTCCCTGGGCAGCTACGGCCTGGAGTGGCAGGTGTCAGGGCCGCAGGGATCCAGCCGCGAATACACCTCTTTTCAGGTGGAAGCCTACCGCAAGCCGGAGTTTGAGGTGGCGGTGGTGCCCGACCGACCTTGGCTGGTGCGGGGGGGATCCCTGAAGGTGCAGGTGGAGGCCGAGTATCTTTTCGGCGCGCCGGTGGCCGCTGCCCAGCTCCGCTACCGAGTTTACAGCAGCCCCGACTGGAGCCTGCGCTATGGGCTGTTGCCCCGTTCTGCCGAGGAAGACTATTTCGCCGACGACCTGGGAGAGGAGCAGGGCTACTACGGCGGCTACGGCCAGTTGGTGGCGGAAGGAGAAGGGGTGACGGATGCCCAGGGGCGTGCCGTCTTTCACCTACCCCGCCTGTTGGCCGATCTGGACTGGGAAGAAGACAGCTACTGGGGCCCCCAAGAGGTGCAGCAACTGCGCATCGAGGTGGAGGTGACCGATATCAGCCGCCGGACGGTAACAGGATCGGCGCGGGCCTGGGTCACGGCTGGCGAATTTGCTCTGTTTGCGGAAGTGAACCGCCATCTGCCGGCTCCGGGGAATACCCTCACCTACCGGCTGCAAGCCCGCGATTACGATGGCCGCCCCGTCAGCGCCACCGGAGAGCTGAGCCTGGAGCGCTGGCGCTGGGATCCCAAGAGCAACACCTACCAACGGCAAGGTACCCTGCTGCGGCAGCCTTTTCAGATTGTCAACGGGGAAGGCAGCCTCGACCTCCACCTGCCCGCCGACCTGGAGCCGGGAGACTACCGGGTGCGGTTGACGGCATGGGATCCCCGCCGTCAAAGTGCTCCGCACCGCTGGCGCGAACGGGTGCAGGAGGTGGACTATCTCTGGGTGGTGGAGCCGGGCAGCCCCCTACAAAGTTGGGGATCCCTGCCCAGCCTGGAAGTGGTGGCGGATCGGCAGATCTACCAGGTGGGGGAAGAGGCCCAGATCCTGATAGTCTCGCCGCTGCCGGATGTGGCGGTGCTGGTGGGCATTGAGGGATCCCGGCTGCACCAGGTGCAGGTGCTGCGTCTC
This sequence comes from Thermostichus sp. MS-CIW-38, assembly GCF_054058415.1. Taxonomy (NCBI): domain Bacteria; kingdom Bacillati; phylum Cyanobacteriota; class Cyanophyceae; order Thermostichales; family Thermostichaceae; genus Thermostichus; species Thermostichus sp. MS-CIW-38. Next base: position 85,003 of record NZ_JBSSAH010000006.1, read on the forward strand.
CAGGGGCATACGGCCACGCTGCGGCTGCCCATCCGCGGCGACTATCGTCCCAATCTCTACGTCACTGCCACTGCCATCGGCCCAGAGCGGCGGCTGTACCGAAGCGAGGCTCTGCTGCGGGTCTCCCCCTTGGATCGCTTTTTGCAGGTGGAGCTGCAGACCGATAAGCCCAACTATCGACCGGGCGAGACCGCCCAAATCCAAATCCGCACCCGCGATGCCCAAGGGCAGCCGGTGAGCGCCGAGGTGGGCCTAGGGATTGTAGACAATGCCCTCTACCTATTGCGACCCGACTTCACCCCGGATATTCGCCGCTTCTTCTATGGGCGCCAGTACAACCAAGTTACCACCACTACCTCTTTCCCTCAGCAATATCCCGGCGGTGCCGACAAGCTGGCCGGCCAAGTGCGGGAAGACTTTCGCGATACCGCCGCCTGGTTTCCGGATCTGGTCACCGATGCCGATGGCCTGGCTCAGGTGCAGGTGCGCTGGCCCGACAACCTCACCACCTGGCGCTTGACCGCCCGCGCCGCCACTGCCGACACCCAGGTGGGATCCGCTCTTGCCACAGTCTCGGTTAGCAAAGACCTGTTGGTGCGCTTGGCCGCTCCCCGCTTTTTCCGGGTGGGGGATCAGCTCACCTTGGCGGCCATTGTGCAAAACCGCACGGGTCAAGCCCAAGCGGTGGAGGTGCGGCTGGAAGTTCCTGTTCCTGCCGGTGGGATCTTGAAATTGCAAGGCCCGGAACGACAACGCCTCACCGTGCCGGCCCAAGGAGCAGGGCGGGTGGAATGGCCTCTCCAGGTTCTGGGGGCCGGAGATACCTCTCTGCGGGTCTGGGCGGAAGGGAATGGGCTGAAAGATGCGTTGCAACTGCGGATCCCCAGCCAGCCCTTTGGGGCGGCGCATCGCTTCTCCCAAGTGGGCCAACTGGGAACCCCGTCTGGCTTGCGTGAAGGGGAGTCTGGCAGTCTGGAGTTGCCGCTGGATTGGCCCGCCACCTGGGTGCCGGGATCCCGGCAGCTTCACCTGGAACTGGCCGCTAGCCCGGCAGCAACCCTGCTGGGGCCGCTGGATTACCTGGTGAAGTTCCCCTACGGCTGCACCGAGCAAACCCTGAGTCGCTTCTTGCCCGCCCTAGCCGTCACCCAAGTCAGCGAGCAGTTGGGCTTGAACCTGCGCTCTCAAACCCTGGAGCGGCTGCCTCGAGTGCTTCGATCCGGCTTGCAGCGACTGGAGGGATCCCAGAACTTCGATGGGGGCTGGGGCTGGTGGGCCTATGACCGGAGCAACCCCTATCTGACCGGATACATCCTGCAGGGGTATCACCTTGCCCAAGCTGCTGGCTATGCCCTCAAAGAGTGGCGGGTGCGGCAGGCCTTGGACTATCTGGCTGCTCAGGACTATCTGGCCGCTCAACTGGCCCAGCCCCAAGCCCTCTCCCCGGATCTACAGGCTTTTGTCGCCTACAGCCTGGCCCTCTGGGATCCCGCCTTGGTGACTGCCGACCTGCCGCCGCCGGAGCGGCTCTCCACCTTTGGCCTGGCCTACCATGGCCTGGCTGCCCTGCAACTGGGCCAGAGGGATCTTGCCCAGGCAGCCCTGGATGAGGTTCTGGAGCGGCGGCAACAGGATCCCCAAGGGCGCTGGTTTATCCCGGCTGCTCCAACTCGTGCGACCCAAGAGCGCTCCACCTACGACGACATGGAGGTGGCCGGCCCGCTTTTGCAATTGGCCGTTCGCTTGCAGGATGACCGGGCTGCCCAGATTGCCGAGGCCCTTCTCCAGCAGCGGCAAAACAACCGCTGGCGCACCACCAAAGCCACCGCCGATGCTCTCCTCGGCCTATCTGCCTACTACCAGGCCCAGCAGCAGCAGCTTCCCGGCCCCGGCGAGGTGCGGGTGTTGGATGGGACAACCGGATCCCTTCTCGGTCGCTGGCAGGCCGGCCCTGCGGATCCCCGCTATGGGCTGGATTGGGCTGACGCAGAAGTGGGGAACCTGAGCAGCCTGCGCCTGGAAAAGTCCGGCCCCGGCCCCCTTTACTACAGCTTGAGGGGAGAAGCCTTCGTCCCCAACCCTCTGCCCTCTCAAGCCCAAGGCTTTGCGGTGAGCCGCAGCTACTTCCGCCTACAGCCCCAGCTCCAACCCAACGGGGAGATCCGCTACCGAGAGCAGCCGCTGCGCCCTGGCGACACAGTAAGGGCCGGAGAAATCCTCCTGGCCCGGTTGACGGTGGAAGCCGAGCGGGACAGCCACTACGTGGTGGTCGAGGATCCCCTGCCCAGCGGCGCCGAGATCACCTCCCAGGATCCGCGAGAGTTCACCGGCTTGGCCCCAGACTACTGGTGGGACTGGTTTTGGACCCGCCAAGAGAATCGGGATGACCGCGTGGCCTTTTTCAGCACCGAGCTCAAGCAGGGTCGCCATGAGTTTGTCTATCTCTTCCGTCCGGAGATCCCCGGCCAATTCCAGGTGGCTCCTGCTTTGGCAGAAGAAATGTACGACCCCAGCCGCTATGGCCGCAGCGCCGCTTACTCCCTCGAAGTTCTCCCTTGAATGCCTCGAACCTGCCCACTTGGCCAGAAACAAAGTAACCAGTTGCGTCAGTGTGGCCCAAGGGCTGACGCAATGAGCAGCTGCGCATGGCTGGGCCGCCCCCAAAGCACCTGCTCCTGTTTGTAAACGACCATGCCGGGCGGGGATCCCTTGGGTTTGAACACCAGTTTCGGGCGAGTGTAGACTACCGGCACCTGTTCGCTGAGGCGACCGCGGCTGAAATGGGCCGCCAAATCAGCAGCCGCCTGCAGATCTTCGCTTTCTGCCACAGCGCCGGGGGGCAAGCGCAGCAGCACATGACTGCCGGGGATCTCTTGGGCATGAAACCACCAATCGTGTTCCTGAGCCACGCGAAAGGTGAGCTGATCATTTTGCAGGTTGTTGCGCCCCACCCAAATGGAGAAGCCACTGGGGCTGGTAAAGCGGTGGGGGTTGAAGGTTGCCGGTGAGGCATGTTTTGAGCTCGCCCGCAGAGACTCTGTCCCGCTGTTGCGAGTGGGACTCTCCAAGTAGCGCTGTTCAATCAGCTCGGTCTCAATTTCCTTGAGGGTGGTTAAGTCTTGGGGATCCCGATAGGTTTCCAGCTGCTGTAGAGAGGCTTCCACCTGCTCGAGGTAGAGGATCTCTTGGCCGAGCGCCTCTTGTAAAGGTCGGAGGGCATCCTGGGCCCGTTTTTGTTTGCGGTGCTTGCGGTAGTAGGCTTGGGCATTGAGAATGGCATTTTTTTCGGGGTCGAGAGGGATCTTGACCGTCTGGCCGCTGGCAAAATCCGGCAGCTCGATGTGGTGCAGCCCTGGCCGCCAAAGGTGGAGGTGCGCCATCAACAAGTCGGCAGCCTGCTTGGAGGCTTCCGCTTGGGTGGAGTCGGCCAGCATTGCCTCAAATTGCTCTCGCCGCTGATAGAGCTTTTTCAGCAGGGTGGATACCCTTTGCAGCAGACGGTGGCGCTCTCGCTCAAACTGTTCGCGGTTAAGCTGAGCCTGGTAGTAGCCTTCCAGAAGTTGGTGCAGATTGAGTCGAGAAGGTTGTTGCAGGGACTCCGTCCCGCTAACGGGAACGGCACCGCTTGCCCAGCCGAGAACGGTGTATCCCTGGGGAGTGGGAGCTGGGTCAAACTGGCCTGTTTCCAGACGGGTTAACCAGTCTTGCCACCTGGCAAACAGTGCCTGCCAATCGCGGGCAGAGAGGTGATCGGTGGAGGTTTGCGGCGGGATCCCAGCCTGATGGCACATCGCTTCCACCAAATGCCGACTGAGGCCGCGATAACAGCGCAACAGCCGTTGGCCGATGGGGCCAGGGATCAGGGCGACGCGCTCTTGCCACCAGGAAAAGGGCTCGGATCGCTGCGGGATCGGGTCGGTTAGGGCCGGGGGGGCTTCATAGGGCAGGCCCGGTTGTACCGGACGGATCCGCGATTGGCGCTCGCTCACCCCATGACCACTGGCCAAGATCATGCCCGCCTCGTCCACCAAAATGGCGTTGCTGTACTTGCCCATCACCTCTAGGTAGAGATGGCGATGAGGGGGATCCCCGGGCCGAGGGGCAAAGCGCAAGTCAATCACCCGTTCCCAATCCTCCAGCAGAGCCAGCTCCGTCAGAGCCAAACCCTTCAGGTGCCGTTGGAGGAACTGGCTAAATTGAAAGCCATCCGGCTCTTTGGGAGGAGGCTGACAGAGGTGGAGACGGGCCGCCTGAGGATGCCAGCACAACAGCAAGCAGGGGCGGGCAGTGAGGGTGCGCAAGCCAATGACCACCGTCCACAGATCGGTCTGTTGGATCCATTCCACGCGGGCAGGCAACAATGGATCCCGACCTGTCTTAGCCTGGGTTAGATCGGCGAGCACAGCGCGCAGGGTGGTTAAATCAACCGGCTGCATCCCTGTTGCTGATACATTTACGCTGAACACTGCTGAACATCACTGTTCAACTATGCAGCGATAGCATTCTGTTTGTTTCCAAACAGAATGGCGGTATCCCGCAAAGCTTTGAGTAGAATACCCAAAGCGCAGTTTCCGTGTCGTCTTACTACCAATTTTCTGCTTTGCTTTGGCTACCATGTTGGCAGACTCGAAAGTAAACAGAAAGGTCAACTGGTAGTAATCCGTACTGAACATATTATACATTATTTTCAGTATAGTTGAGCTTATTATTGACTAGAGTCATGCTCCTTCGCTACGCAATGCTCAGGCGGCTGGTCTGAGGCTGGCTTATTCTGACCCTTGGCCCGCAGATCCGACGCCCCCGACAGATGTTGAGACGGGTCTGGAGTGGCTGGTGAAAAACTCTGGGCAAGTTTTACCGGGTAGTTTCACCACCTCTATCCCTATGGTGCTCCGCACCGCCGAGGCGACTGGCTGGGCAGGAGTATCCAACTCGGCAGAACAGAAGGGGTTGACCGCCTAATCTTCGTCTTCATCTTCTTCGTCATCTCCGTCTTCCCATTCCTCATCGAGATCCAGCAGCAGGGCATAGAGCTGATCAAAAAGCTCTGGCGGCTCATCGGGGGTGAGCAGGTAGGGATCCCCTTCGTCAGGCAGAGCGGCGTAGAGCAAAACGGGATCGAGGGGGGTAAAGATGCCGTATTTCTTCTCTTGGTAGAAAAAGGTAGCTAGCAGTTGAAACTCCTGGGCATCTTCCTCGCTCTCGCCCAGCTCGAACACATCTTCCTCTTCGACTGGGGGCAATTCCCCCTGAACCGTGAGGATGTCGAAGCCATTTTGCTGCAAGGTGAGGTTCAACTCCCCCAAGACAGCCTGGATGGTGGGCAGGGTAGCCTGTAGCTCTTCGGGATCCGGCTCGTCCAGGATCCCTTCCATGTTGGCATCGCCGTTCACCGCTTGGCTGGGTTCTTCTTCCCCTTCCCAAACCAGCACTTTGATCACAGCATCAACGGGAGTCACCAGAGCATAGGTCTGCTCGTCGATGACCACCTGACGCAGGATCTCGCACTTGAGAGGCTGGTTTTGCTCGTCGCGGAGCACCAAGGTTTCATGGGATTCAGTCATTGAAAACAGCCCAGGGTAGGAAAGACGGGGGTGTACAGAAGCTCATTCTCCCATGTTCTGCCCCCCTGCAATGCTGAGGGATCCCTTCCAGGCCCACCGGCAGAACTCTATGCTTCGGCTTCTCCTTCTGCTTGGGTTAAGGCTTCCAGAGCCAATAAAATCTCCTCTTCTCGGCGGGCGTAGGTTTCTTCGTCAATTTCTCCCAAATCTAGCTGAATTTGCAGGGCCGTAAGTTCTTTTTGCAGGTTTTCTTTGCTATCCAGCTGTGCTTCGGCGCGTTCTTGGATCTGCTCTGCTAGCCAAAGCAAACTTTGGGCCGGCCAAGTCAACAATTGCCAAACCATCCCAGGGCCCCTAAAGCAGATGATGAGTCTTCGTAATCCTATCAATTTGGATTCTCAGGTGGCCATTGCCCCGGCCTAGCCGTGAAACTTTTTGTTCCCTTCCTCCCCAAGCTGGAAAGACTGGGACACGCACGAAGCGCCAGGGGAAACACTGGCTATTGGTGCTCAGGCAAGTCCTAGCCGCGAAGACTAATCCTCTCGCTGGTGCTTCTCGATCCACTCCATGAGCTCCCCCTCGGAATGGGTACACAGGCGCTCTCCCGTGATTGGGTCTTGGACAGACCACCAGACCATGCCGCTGCCATCTACCCACTGCCGCACCCGCAGTTCATCGCAGGCCGCCAAGACTGCCTTCAGGCTCTGCCAAAGGTGGCGCAGTCCTCTGAAGAGCGCTGAAGAGAAGGGATCCCTGCCGCCGTACTCGGCTGCCAGCTGCCGCTCTTCTTGTTTCAGCAGCTCCATCAAGCGGGTGTTGTTGGCCGCCCTAGCTGCTTCCAAACGACGGGCCAGGGAGGCTGCTATGTTTTGGCGATGGCGGGCCAGGAGACTTGTCCCCCTCATTTCAGCGATTGCACTCATAAGGCTGCTCTACATACCAGTACCTCTACACGATCAATCCTACCAAAAAATCTGTAGTCAAGGATACGAAAAGTGCAAAACCATCGGTCCTGCACGCTAACGTGCGGGATCCGATCCCAGTGCCCTGCCTGGGAGCTGCCGGAAGTTAATCCAACAAGGGGCCACCTGAGCAGCTCAGATCAATCGGCGGCTTCCCCGGACGGATTTAACGGGGGCTAATCCACAGGCAGCAAATTCAAGCGGAGCGGCAACCGGAGTTTTTCTGCGTCTTGCAGGAAAAAATGCTTGCAAGCCTACTTCCACGGAGCTGCCACAACTCGGAACGAGCCGACCAAAACAGCTTAGGCAGGAGGTGGAGAGGAAAAGGATGGGGGACTATCAACTTCAATGTAGCCTAACCCTCTCTTCTGGACGATGGTCCGTAGCTCCTGAATCAACTTTTGATCTTGGGAAGCGGTACGTGCTCCTGACTCGGCAGCCCATTCTTTCAAGCTTTGAATTTGGTCACGAGCGATGGCAGCTAGAGGAACCGTTTGGCGAATGGCGGTCAGGATATCTTCTTGGGTGAACTCGCGGGGTGGATCCTGATTAAAGGCCATGTGCATGGCATCGTAAATGGTCTGTTCAATTTCCGCCCCGCTGAAATCTTCTGCAGCCATGGCCAGCTCAGTATAGGAGAAGTCTCGTACTCGGTTGGACCGTAGCCGTTGGACATGGACTCGAAAAATCTCTTCCCGCTCCCGTTGGTTGGGCAAATTGACGAAGAAAATTTCGTCAAACCGGCCTTTGCGCAGCAGCTCGGCCGGCAAGATGCGGACATTGTTGGCGGTGGCAACAATAAAAACGGGTTTGGTTTTTTCCTGCATCCAGGTGATCAGGTTGCCGAAGACCCGCTTGCTGGTGCCCGAATCCCCTGAAAACTCGCTGTTGACGCCGCCAAAGGCTTTATCCAACTCATCAATCCACAACACACAAGGGGCCATGGCTTCGGCAATTTGGATCATCTGGCGCACGCGGCTTTCGCTTTCGCCGACGATCCCGCCGAAGAGTCGCCCCACATCCAGCCTGAGCAAGGGCATGCGCCACTCGCGGGCTATGGTTTTGGCACATAGAGACTTGCCGGTGCCCTGGATCCCGGCCAGCAAAATGCCCTTAGGACTAGGCAAGCCATAGGCACGGGCCTGGGCACTAAAACTGTTGCGGCGCTGCCGAATCCAGGCTTTGAGGTTTTCCAGGCCGCCGACATTTTGCAAGGTCTCGGAGGGGTTGTAAAACTCCAGGATTTCCGTCTGGCGGATGTATTGTTTTTTCTCTTCCAGAACAAGGTCAATATCGCCCTCGCTGACCTTGCCCTTGGCGGCTAGGGCGCGGGCCAGGATCCGCTCAATGCGCTGCCGGGTCAGTCCTTGGCAGGCTCGAACCAGTTGTTCCCGCGCCGGGCCGCTTAGCTCCAGTTGACGGGCAGGGATCGCGCGGGTAATGATCCGCTCAATTTCGGCGATGCTGGGCAGGGGAAAATCATAGACCACAATTTCCTCGCGCAGCTCGGCAGGGACAACGGCTTCTTGGCCCAAGAGGATGATGGACTTGCGGCTGTGGCGGCTCTCTCTGGCCAGGGTTTTCAGGTAGCGGATGACGGGGTAATTGTCCGAGCGTTCCGGATTTCTCAGGGTGGGGTTTAGGTCTTTGAGAACACAAATAACCGCCTCGTCCTCTTTGATGGCGCCGATGCGGCCCAGAGCAGGCATCAATTGGCCTTTGTTTTGGCCGTTATCTGACCAGCCGGAGACGATATCCCAGATTAGGAGTTTGCGCTTGGGCTTGAGGGAATCGGCTAGAACTTGCAGGAGCTCCTCTGCCGGGGCTTCTTCGGGAGTAACCAGGTAGATCAAAGGGTAGCGGGCGCGAACCACTAAGTCCAGCAGTGTGAGGATGTCTTGGTGATTGCTGGCAAAGGCGAGATCTGAGGGACTCATGGATCCACTGAGAGCGGCTGTAGGTAGTGTAGCCAAGGGATCAGGCTAGGGATGGATGGCTCCGTCGGGGAGGATGGCCCCTTTCAAGTCGGCGAATTGATCCCAGCCGGGACTTAGTTTTGCGCCCCATAGGTTTGCCCCCTTTAGGTTCGTGCCACCCAGCTTTGCTCCCCTCAGGTCGGCCCCGCTCAGGTTGGCCCCGCTCAGGTTGGCCCCGCTCAGGTTGGCCCCGCTCAGGTCAGCCTCGCTCAGGTTGGCCCCGCTCAGGTTGGCCCCGCTCAGGTTGGCCCCGCTCAGGTTGGCCCCGCTCAGGTTGGCCCCGCTCAGGTCGGCCTCGCTCAGGTTGGCCCCGCCCAGGTCGGCCCAGCTCAGGTCGGCCCTGCTCAGGTCGGCCCCGCTCAGGTTGGCCCCGCTCAGGTTGGCCCCGCTCAGGTTGGCCTGGCTCAGGTTGGCCTGGCTCAGGTTGGCCCCGCTCAGGTCAGCCTCGCTCAGGTTGGCCTGGCTCAGGTCGGCCTCGCTCAGGTCGGCCCAGCTCAGGTTGGCCCCGCTCAGGTTGGCCCCGCTCAGGTCGGCCCAGTTCAGGTTGGCCCTGCTCAGGTTGGCCCCGCTCAGGTCGGCCCTGCTCAGGTCGGCCCCAATCAGGTTGGCCCAGATCAGGTTGGCCTGGCTCAGGTTGGCCCCGCTCAGGTTGGCCTGGCTCAGGTTGGCCCCGCTCAGGTCGGCCCCAATCAGGTTGGCCCCGCTCAGGTTGGCCTGGCTCAGGTTGGCCCCAATCAGGTTGGCCCAGATCAGGTTGGCCTGGCTCAGGTTGGCCTCAATCAGGTCGGCCTCGCTCAGGTTGGCCTGGCTCAGGTTGGCCCAGCTCAGGTTGGCCTCAATCAGGTCGGCCCAGCTCAGGTCGGCCCAGCGGAAATCCCGCTCTCCCGCTTCATACCTTGCTCGGACATCTCCAACCTGTCGGAGGGGAAGTCGATGGGACTTTGCCACCTGCACCTGCTGCGGATCCTTCGATTCCAGCAGCGTCTCCCAAGCCGCAAACTGCACTTCCCAGTTGGGATCATTTCGCAGGGCTTGGATAACAAGCTCGGCCCCTCTGGATCCGTACCTCAGAGCACCCTTGATTGCTTGGATTCTCACCTTGGGATTCGGACTGCCCAGGGCTTGCTCAATGCCCACCAAGCCTCCCATGACCGGATCGGATCCGGCTGGTTGCTGTCCACCCAGAACAGGATCAAAGTTTTCCGCCATCCCTAACCTCAAGTTAACCTTCCAACCACCTGCTGCTGCATAAGGGTCTTTTGAGTTTGCAAATCTACTACCGTTACCCGCAAAGTTCGCCCGGCATCGACGGCAAAGGTGACCTGCAAACGATCCACTCCCACCCGCCCTAGCGGCTTGAGGGGAATGGAAAGCTGGTTGTGGATCCCAAGGGGACGAAAGCTAGAAGCTGCGGTGCTGTTGCGGATCTGCATCCGACCGTCGGGATCGTAAACAACCTCAGTTGCCCCTTCCTCGGCCATCTCACCAACCACCAGGTTGATGTGGCTTTGCCCATTGGCGTTGGCCTGCAAGGGAGGCAGTTCCACCGTGGCAGGATAAGCCGTGCCGCTCTTAAAGAGAGGGAAAAAGTCGGGCGCCTGCAAATAGGGATTCCAGAGCCGCAGGGCATAGGTATGGCGGAGATGATCTTGAAGGCGGGCAAACTGGGTGAAGGCCAGAGCGCCGTGGGCCACTGCCTCAAACGGCTTGTGGTACTTGACCTTGTCGCGGCCAAAGAGGCTAATGACCTGATGCTGCACTCCTGGGATGAGGCTGGTGCCACCCACCAACACCACCTGGTGGATATCTCGTTTAGAGATCCCTTTATTGTGGGCTTTCTCGATGACCTCATCGATGGCTTCTCTCAGCCGCGTCAGCAGGCCGCGCTCTTCCAACAGCTCCTGGAGTTGCTCGCGCTGAAGCGTTAAAGTGTGGGTCTCAAAGGAGTCTTCATCCAGCCAGGCCTCGCTGGCCTGAGAATGGCTGGAGAGGCGGATCTTGAGCCGCTCGGCAACCTCGCACAGAACCTGGAAGCTGCTGGCCGGGACCTGCTGTCGCTTGCGGCCCAACTGCTCCAGCACCCATTCGGCAATCCAGATATCGATATCGACGCCGCCACAGCCATAGGCCCGGTCAGTTTTGGCAATGACCTCAGCTCGGTAAGCAGTGCCCTGCTCTGGCTTCAAGATTTTGACCAAAGAGAGGTCGAGAGTTCCGCCCCCCAAATCGATCACCAAAATCAGGGATCCCGGCTCCTGGATCCCGTAGCCCAAAGCAGCCGCGGTGGACTCGTCGAGGAACACGACCTGTTGGATCCCTAGGGAGCCAAACACCTCTTGCAGGTTGTGCAAATAGCCCTCGTAGGCTCCCACCGGCACGGTCAAGATCACCTTATCGGGCTGCCAGCCCTCTGCCTGGAGTTTGGCAAGAAGCTGCTGCAGAAAGATCCGCGTGGCCTCTTGGGCTGTGTAGGCCTGTCCATCCACATAGGTTGGAGCCGGCTGGAATTGTTGAGAGAGATCCCGCTTAAAGCCTTTGAATAGGCGCTTGGGATCCCGTTTGGCCTGGGCAGGTGCCCCAATCAAAAATTGCTGATTTTGGCCGACAAAGAGAACCGAGGGAATTAGAGGGGGGCTGCCGTCGTAGCGGTGGGTGATCCCTGGTATATCGATTGCAAGGGGTTTTTGGTTTTGGTAGGCACAGACCACCGTATTGGAAGTGCCAAAATCAATAGCCAACGTTGTCATGCTGCCAAGGAAGGTAGAGTGCGACTGACTTTGGCTCGAACTAAAACTTGATCCCTAAGTCGATAGCCCACAAAGCGAACGTAGACCGGCTCTCCCGCCTGGATATCCTCTTCATCGGGCTGGTGGCTTTCTGGGTCATAGGCCACCTGTTGCCACACCTGGCCAATGGTTTCCAACTGCCAGTCTTCCAACAAGTTGCCCAGACAGGTCAGCAAAGCCAAGACTTGCTGCGCGGGGTAATCCGGTCGCCTCTGCACAACCTGCTGCAGGGTAGGATATTGCACCAAAAGAGGCTTGAGCTTTTCCACCAGTTCGGCGCGGATTTGATGGCGCAATTGCCCTTCCTGCTGTTCTAGCTGTTTGTGCAGCCGCTGCAATTCCTGAGCCGTTTCTACAGACTCCGATGCTAGCTCAATTCCGCTAAAATCCTGAATAAGGTTCGGCAAGGGTACTTGCAAAATGCTGGCCGCTCGATTGAGATCGGCTAACTTCAGCTTTTCGGCCTGTCCAGTTCTCAGGGCATTTAGGGCTCCTCGACTCAGTTTGGCCTTTTGTCGAAGCTCTCGCCAGGTTGAGATACCGGCAGCCTGCATGAGATTGCGCAGCAGGGCATCATGACTTTTCATTTCAGAGTTACGACTCCAAAATGGAATCCTAGCCAGAGTCTTTTGGATCCCTTTGGTTAAACCAGACAGGGGATCAAGAAAGGGGTTTGGGGCATTCATAGACGCTCCACCTGACGCTGGACATCTTCTTCTATGACTGGTACCTGGTCATATTCAGGCAACAGTTCCCTTTTTTGAACTGTGCCCAATGCCCTTTCTATTTCCTCAGTTAGTTCAAGGCAGCCCTTGCCTTTGACATTGAGCACGCGCTCAATCACGTTGCCATCTTTGTCGATGATGTATTCAACCTGTTGATATTCCGCCATAATGCCTCCTCAAGCCCAGCGCCCCAACACAATCCTGATCTGCCCTTTTTCATCCACAGATTCCGACTCTACCGTAAATCCCTTCTCCGCGGCCGTCGCAAGAAGCTGCTCGCGGGTATAGGCTTGGCGGATTGGCGCTAAGAAAGCCTCAGCGCTGACTCCCGTTCCCCAAAAGTCGGCAATCATCTCCAGGCTGTCCCCCCGTTGGCGAAAGCCAATGTCGTAGCCGTTGCTGCGCCTAACCACCAGATCTGCCTGGACACGGTTCCCTCCATACCCCCGGACATAAGTGTTTTCCAAGACCTCGTGACCTTGGGCAACCAAAGCGCCTTTCAGGATCTCTTTATTTTTGAACTGAACCTTGATGCTGGTGAAGTGCGACACTGTGGGGATTCTCCTCAGAAGAACATGCTTTATCCTAGAGCAGTCCTCTTGGCTTGAAAAGTTTTGCTAGGGCACAAAGCCGCGTGGCCCTAACCAAAGAAATTGAGGGAGCCAACCATTAGTTTCCCTTGGCTAGAGGATGCCGGTGGGGATCCGAGGTAGCAGGAGGAAGCAGGCGAGGGACATCGCGGTAACCAAACCAGACGCTCGCCAAACTTTTGAACCAAAGGGAGAGCCAGGTCAACTTCCACTGAAAATCAAGTCTTGCGCCCTGGAGATTTGCGCCTCCTACCTTGGCATGGTCTAGGTTGGATCCTTCCAGGCTGGTGTAGCTTAGGTCGGCCCAACTGAGATTGGATCCGCTGAGGTTGGCCCGGCTGAGGTCAGCCCCCCTCAGTCCGGTTCCAACTAGGCTGGCTCCCCTCAAGTTTGCACCGACCAGTTTCGCCCCGCTCAGGTTAGTCCAGTTCAGGTTGGCGCCGCTCAGGTCAGCTCCACTCAAGTTTCTCTTGGAGGCGTGACCGTTGACGATCTCCCACACCAGCCGCCACTTGGCCTCGATCTGGGTTTCAGGAGAAAGGATCACTCGTTGCAGATTGGCCAGCTCCAGATTTGCCCCTCTCAGGTCGGCGCCGCTTAGGTTGGCTCTGCCCAGATAAGCCCTACTGAGCTGGGTTCCACTGAGATCGGCTTGGGTTAGGTTGGCCCCACCCAGCTTGGCCCTCTTCAGATTGGCTCCACCTAGGTTGGCCTCGCTCAGATCTGCCCCAATCAAGTAAGCCCGGCTTAGGTTGGCTCCGCTGAGCCTTACCCCCCTGAGGTCTGCCTGGCTAAGGTTGGCCTTTCTCAAGTCCGCCTCTCTCAAGTCCGTCCGGCTCAGCTCCTGCGAATGGGCGCAAGCATGGAGAATAATTAACCACCAGCGACTCTCCGGGCTGTCCTCTGCAGAAATCACCGCCCCTCTCAAGATAGGCAAGTTTAGGCTTGTCTTGCCCAGTTTGGCTTCGCCGAGGTCGGCCCCGATGAGGCTAGCCCCCCTTAGATCTGCGCCGTTCAGTTTAGCCCGCCTCAGCCTGGCTCCGATGAGCTTGGCCTGTGTCAACTTGGCCCCCACGAGTTTAGCCTTGGCTAGTTCGGTCTTGATCAAGCTGGCGCCACTGAGGTTGGCAGCGCTTAGGTCTGCGCCGCTGAGATCTGCTTGGTTTAGATTGGCCCCCCTCAGATCCGCCTGGCTCAGATTGGCTTTGCTCAACTCTGCCCACTTTAAGTCTGCGCCGCAGAGGTTAGCCCCTCTCAGGTCGGCTCCCACCAAGTTCACGCCGGTGAGGTTGAGCCCGCTCAGATTTGCCCAGCTCAAGTTCGCCCCGCTCAAGTCTGCCTGAGCTAGATTTTTCCCCTGGGCGTGGCCGTTGACAATTTCCCAGATCAGTTGCCACTTGCGGTCAATTTGCGTTTCGCGGGAAATGACGACCCACTTCAAGTTGGCGTCTGCTAGATTGGCTCCCCGCAGGTTGGCCCCAATGAGATTGGCCCCCATCAAGTTGGCTCCGCTTAAGTCGGCTCCCCTCAAGTCTGCACCACTGAGGTCTGCCTGACTGAGGTTGGCTCCAACCAGGCTGGCGTGGCTTAGATTGACCTGGCCCAGTCTCGCTCGACTCAAGCTGGCCCCGCTTAAGTCCACCCCCCTTAGGTTTAGCCCGCTGAGGTTGGCCCTCCTCAGATCTGCCCAGCGAAAGTCCCGCTCGCCGGCTCTATATCGTTCTCGGATGTCTCCAACCGGACGCAGGGGAACTTGATAGGTTTTTGCTACTTGCACCAGTTGAGGTATGCCAGAGCTTAGTAAGGTCTTCCAAACTGCAAACTGCACCTGCCAATCCAGATGCTGCTGCGTTGTCTGTAGAAGAATCTTTCTGCTTTTTTCACCAAAGCTTCCAACAGTCCCGTTTCCCCCATAAGGATGGCCACTCCTAAGGACTAGCTGAACGGCTCCTGAACTGCCGGCAACTCCTTCAGCTTTAGTCTTTCCATATCCAGTTGTAGCCACAGCCCACTCCCTGTCGGCTAACTTCGTTTCTATTTTTACTTTGGCCCTGGATAAAGACAAGGTCAGACTTGGGGAGTTCTCACCGGGAAGGTATTCTTCGATATACTAATATTTCGATATGCTAATATGTTCAACTTCAACCTTTCAAACGTGCCAGCTTTGAGGATAGGAATTCAAACTTGGCAAAGGGATCCCTTGGGCCAGGCAGATAAGTATTGCAGTTTACAGAAAAAGAGCTTCAGTCCTTTTCTGCCAAGGGATCCCGGCAGCGCTCACAGACAGCCGGTAGATAAAGGGTGTCACGGCGGCCAAACCACTCGTAGCGGTGATCCCGGATCTGGGCATAGCTCCAGTCTCCCAAAAGCTTGAGGCCGGGAAGGTTGTGGTAGAGGGCCAGCCACAGGGATCCGCTGGGCAAGAGGGCGGCAATTTGTTCAATGGCGGCGGATCCCTGCCAGCGGCGCTCTGGGTGCTCCAGATCGATGAGAATCATCCCCAGCTCCACCTGCTCCGGTGGGATCCCCCATTGGGCCAGGGTAGAAGCATCTTGCATGGGGGCATAGCAAAACTGCCGTCCGCGATCCAGTTGCTCCAAGAGCTGAACGCCGGTGGCACAGAGGTTGCAGAGGCCGTCGTAGATAACCATGTAGGGCATGGTGGGATCCCTCAAGCGGGCTGACCCAAAATCTGTGCTTGGTACTGGGCTTCGGTAAGCAGTTGCCGAGGCTGCCGCTGCAGGAACACCCGACCCATCAGGTGATCGTATTCGTGCTGAAAGATCCGCGCCGGAAAATCCTGCCAGACCACCCTTTGCTGAACGCCTTCTGGAGTGTAATACTCCACCTCCACTTCGCGGGCGCGGGCCACCAGACCACGGCAATTGGGCACACTCAAGCAGCCTTCCCAACCCAGCACCTGGTCAGAACTGCAAGCCAGCAGACGGGGGTTAACCATCACCAGAGGCTGCATTTGCGGCGCTTCCGGGTAGCGGGGATTGGGACGAGAGGCCACGATCAGCACTTGGAGCAGGGATCCCACCTGAGGAGCAGCCAAGCCCACCCCCTGCGCCTCTTTCAGGGTAGCCAGCATGCCTTCTATGAGATCTTGCAAGGCCGGCGTTTTGAACTCCGTCACCGGCTCGGCCACTTGCGTCAGGATGGGATCCCCCAATTGGCGTAGGCGAAAAGTCATGGCTTGCCCCAAGCAATTCTTCTTCTCAGTCTAGCGGGGATCCCTGAGCAGCCTAGCGGCTCTTGCCAGTAGCCACCAGTTCCAGGGCCAGCTTGGAGCGCTTCAGCCCTTCCGGGATGGGGATGGGGTAGTGGCCGGTAAAGCAAGCGGAGCAGAACGAGTTGGGATCCCGGCCCGTGGCAGCCAGCATGCCTTCCCAGCTCAGGTAGGCCAAAGAATCCACTCCAATCTTCTCGGCGATTTCCTCTACGGAATGCTTGGCGGCAATCAATTGATCCTGGCTATCGGTATCGATGCCGTAGAAGCAGGGATGGGTGACCGGGGGGCTGGAAATGCGCATGTGGACCTGGGTAGCCCCCGCCTGGCGCAGGGCCTTGACGATTTTCTGGCTGGTGGTGCCCCGCACAATTGAGTCGTCCACAATAACAATCCGCTTCCCCCCCAGCACATCCTCCAGGGGGTTCAGCTTCATGCGAATGCCCCGCTCCCGCATGGATTGGGTGGGCTGAATAAAGGTGCGGCCCACGTAGCGATTTTTGATCAGCCCTTCGGTGTAAGGGATCCCCGACTGGCGAGCATAGCCAATGGCCGCCGGCGTGCCGGAATCGGGAACGGAGATCACCCAGTCGGCCTCTGCCGGAGCCTCCTTGGCCAGTTGTTCTCCCAGCCGCACCCGGTAGGAGTAGAGGCTTTCCCCGTGCATCCAACTGTCTGGGCGGGCGAAGTAGATCATCTCGAAGATGCACAACTTGGGGGTGGCCTCCGCCCAACGCACCGATTGCAGCCCCTGACGGCTGATCCATACCAACTCTCCCGGCTCCACCTGCCGCAGAGGATCGGCCCCGATGATATCCAAAGCACAGGTTTCTGAAGCCAACACGTAATGCAGCGGCTCGGCCTCGGGGTGGCTGAGGGTGCCGTCGCTGCAGATGATCTCCAGCATCTCTGACTGCAGCAGCTCATCCAGAGCGGGGTTGCTGCTCAAAAGCCCCAACACCAGCGGACGCACCCCATAGGGATCCCGTGCCCCGATCAGGCCCTCTGGCGTGCCGATCACCAGACTAAAAGCCCCCTGACAGCGGCGCAAAGCTTGGCAAGTGGCCGCGATCCAATCTTGACCTTGGTTCACCGCCTGGGCAATGGCGTGGGCAATACACTCGGAGTCGGTGCTGCTGGTTAGGTGCCGGTCGGCGGCCTCCAGTTCCTTCCGCAGCTCTTCCGCATTGACCAAATTGCCGTTGTGGGCCAGAGCCAGCGGCCCCAGGCGAGTCTCCACGATCACCGGCTGAGCATTGGCCACGCGGCTGGATCCAGTGGTGGAGTAGCGGGTGTGACCAACCGCCAGATCCCCGGTCAGTTGGGCCAAGTTCACTTCATCGAAGACCTGGGAGACCAAGCCCATCGCCTTGTGAACCCGGCAAAAGGATCCCTCAAAAGTGGCGATCCCTGCCGATTCTTGACCACGATGCTGCAAGGCAAATAGGCCAAAGTAGGCCAGCTTGGCCACCTCCTCTCCTGGGGCCAGAATGCCAAACACTCCGCAAGCTTCCTGCGGCCCTTCCTGGGCACACTCTGTCCCGCGGACGTCCTTTGAACGGTGCGGAGCCTCAACGCCAACGGCAGTCTGCCCCTCTGCTTCTCCACAGCCAGAAGATGGTTCTGCTCCCGCCCTTGCTGCCATGGATCCCCTCTTGCTGTCACGCCTACCAGTCTAACTCGGCCCAGGTCGTTCCCCTCTGTCTAGCTTCACCCCCGAAGGAGATTCCACAGATGGGGTTTGCAAAAAACTAATGCTCTATCTATAGTGTTAGCAGCGTGTGAGACGCTCCTGCTTTTGCGGCTGAGGAAGCAGGTTGGCCGGGTTTTTGAGTTGAATGCCACCGAAGCTCGGCTCTCCTAGAACCGGCAAGATCCCATAGCTTTGCGTTGTGAGGAGTCAAAGCCCATGAGACAGCAGCCCCATAGGTTCCGTCAGAGCTGGACGTTAGCAGCCCCTGTGATCAAAACCAGTGTGGCCGCTCTTCTGTCGTTGTCACTGGTGGCCTGCCAGGAAGATGCCCGCGAACAGCCTGCGGTTACCATCACGCCGATCTCGGTGGTGGCCCCAACGCCCACTCCTTTCGTCATCCCCAGTCCTGTCCCTACGCCGCTGCTCACCCCAACCCCCACTTCCACTCCCCTCTTTAATCCTTTCCCCACTCCCAGCCCCTCTCCCACCGCTTCCTTTGCGGCAGAGCCGCCTTCGATTGCCGTGGTGTCGCTGACGGACGCGCGACAGACAGTACCCTTCAACGTGCTGGTGGCCGTTACGACTCCTGCGGGTTTGGGGGCCGGCATCAGTTTCCGGGTGGAAATCCGGCAAAGCCCCCTCACCCTCACCTTTGATTTCACTGCCGCTGCCGTCGGCTGTCAGCCCAACAGCAGAGCCTGCATTGGCACCATCCCCATCACCATTCCCACTTCTGCTCCCACCGGGGATTATGAGGTGACGGCAATGGTGGCGGATACCCAGGGCCGAATCGCTTCGGCCAAAGCTCCCTTGCGGGTGTTGCCCGCGCCCAGTCCCTCCCCCTCGCCAACGCCGACCGGCACCCCTAATCCTTTTCCTTCGGTGTCGCCTTCGCCTAGCCCCAGTCCCTCTCCCCGTCCCAGTCCTTCGCCGACGCCCAGCCCGAGAAGCTCCTAACTCCCTCGATCCGTTTCTCCTGTCGATGCTCAGGGCTAAGGTAGCTCTTGAAGAACTTGCTTCAAAGTGGTGACTAAGCGTTCAATGTGGGTTTCCTGGATAATCAAAGGTGGGGAGAGAGCGATGATATCGCCTGTGGTGCGAATCAATACCCCCCGCTCGTAGCAGCGCAAAAACGCTTCAAAAGCCCGCGCTGTCGGTCGGCCAGGGATCCCTTCCAATTCAATTGCCCCCACCAAGCCGAGGTTGCGCACATCGATGACATGAGGCAAGCCCCGTAGGGAATGGAGAGCCTCCTCCCAGAGGGGAGCGAGGTTGGCAGCCCGCTCGAACAAGCCTTCTTCTCGATACAGGTTCAGGGTAGCCAAGCCGGCGGCACTGGCAACTGGGTGGCCGGAGTAGGTGTAGCCGTGGAAAAACTCGATGGGGCTCCAGGACAGCGTCCTGCTGTTGTCCCCTGGACGGTGCAGGTCATCAGCGGAACCAGCAGCCTCCATGAAGGCGCTGTAGATCTCTTGCTTGACGATCACTGCGCCCATCGGGATGGTGCCATTGGTGAGGCCCTTGGCACAGCAAATCAGATCCGGCACCACCCCAAAGTAATTGGCCGCAAAAGGGGATCCCAGACGCCCAAAGCCGGTGATCACCTCGTCGAAGATGAGGAGAATGCCGTATTTGTCGCAAATGGCCCGCAGCTTTTCCAAATAGCCCACCGGCGGCAGCAACACCCCCGTTGAACCGGCAACCGGCTCTACGATCACCGCTGCAATCGTGCTGGCATCGTGGAGAGCGACGATCCGCTCCAAGTCTTCTGCCAAGTGGGATCCCCAGCGAGGCAGGCCGCGGCTAAAGGCGTTTTGCTCCAGGTTGTGGGTGTGGGGTAGGTGGTCTACGCCGGGAATGAGGCTGCCGAAAAACTTGCGGTTGTTGGAGATGCCCCCGACCGAGATGCCCCCAAAGCCAACGCCGTGGTAGCCCCGTTCCCGGCCAATCAGCCGCTGCCGGGATCCCTGTCCGCGTAAGCGATGGTAGGCGATGGCCATTTTCAGGGCCGTATCCACCGCCTCAGAGCCAGAGTTGGTGAAAAAAACGTGATCCAGTCCGGCAGGAGTGAGCTGGATGAGCTGCTCTGCCAGTTGAAAGGCTTTGGGATGGCCCATTTGAAAAGCTGGGGCGTAGTCCAGTTGGGCCACCTGCTGTTGGATTGCTTCCACAATCGGGGGACGACAGTGGCCAGCATTCACACACCACAGCCCGGCAGTCCCATCTAGGATTTGGCGGCCATCGTGGCTGGTGTAGTACATGTCTCGGGCGGCAACCAACAGGCGCGGGTTGGCTTTAAATTGCCGATTGGCCGTAAAGGGCATCCAAAAAGGCTCCAGATTCAGCTCCGCTTGCAGGGCGACGGCTGCTTTCTCCAGGGTTTCTTGCATGGCTGGCCCTCCGGCAGTAGACGAGATTTCAAGCTGGCGAAGATAGAATCCCTAGATATTGGATAATTTTGAAAGGGGCTCCATCCTGCTAACGGGAACGATAGAGCAATCCTAATCGGCCTGGGAGGCCTCTGGAAAGTTAGTATTTTCGCTCCTGAGGGGGAAACCGGGTGATCACCACGGGGCGATAGCTGATCTGAGGGGATCCCTCGCGAAAGGCAGCCAAGGTGTGTTGTAAAAACCGTTGATCATCCCGTTGGGGGTAATCTTCCCGCGCGTGGGAGCCACGGCTTTCCCGCCGTTCCAGGGCGCTGGCGAGGATCAAAGCCCCCACCGTCATGAGGTTGTCCAGCTCCAGCGCTTCGATCAGCTCGGTGTTCCACACCTTGCCCCGATCGTCCAAATGCAAATCCCGCTCGTAACGCTGGCGGATCTGTTGCCATGTTTGGATCCCTTCTTGGAGAACCGATTCGGTGCGGTAGACGCCGCAATGCTCGGTCATGCAATCTTGAAATTGCCGCCGCACCTGATCAATGCGGCTCTTCCCTGATCGTTCCAGGAGCCCGGCAATCCGGCTGGCGGCCTGTTTGAGTAGGGATCCCTCGTCCACTTTCGGCAAGGCTCGACCTCTGACGGCCTCTACCAGGGCTGCCCCTGTGCGCCGCCCGAAAACAATGCACTCCAGGAGAGAGTTGCTGCCCAGCCGGTTGGCCCCATGCACCGAAACACAGGCCGTTTCACCGGCAGCGAACAGCCCTTCCACACGGGTTTGGACATCCCGCAACACCTGCCCATCCACCGTCACCGGGATCCCACCCATGCAGTAGTGCACCGTCGGTCGCACCGGAATGGGATCGACAACCGCATCGATGCCCAAGTGGCGATGGGCCTCCTCCCAACAGAAGGGCAGCCGAGTGTGGATCTTTTCTGCCCCCAGATGCCGCAGATCCAAGTAGACAAAATCTTTGCCGTCAATACCGCGCCCGGCCCGCACCTCCGTGACAATTGCCCGCGACGTGATATCCCGTGGGGCCAATTCCATCTGGCTGGGGGCATAGGCGGCCATGAAGCGCTCCCCCTTCCCATTGATCAGATAGGCCCCCTCTCCACGCACTGCCTCTGAGATCAACACCCCCACCGGATACAGGCCCGTGGGATGAAACTGCACAAACTCCATATCCTGCAGAGGCAGGCCGGCCCGCGCCACCATCGCCATGCCATCGCCGGTGGAAGCAAAGTCGTTGGAAGTGGAGTTGTAGATGCGCCCATAGCCGCCTGTAGCCAACATAACCGCCTTGGCCCGCAGCACTTCCAGCCGCCCGCTGGCCTGCTCCAACATCACCACGCCCTGGACTTGGTTTTCTGCCAGGATCAGATCCAGCACATACCATTCGCTGTAGAGCTTGACCCCAAAACGCTTGAGGTTGCTCACCAACTCGTGCAAAATGGCTTGCCCGGTTTTGTCGGCGGCATAACAGGTGCGCGGGTGGCTGTGTCCCCCAAAGGCCCGCTGGGCAATGCGGCCATCCGGCAGGCGGGAGAACAAGACCCCCAGGTGTTCCAGGTCGATGATCACCTCAGGGGCTTCCCGGGCTAGAATCTCCACCGCATCTTGATCCGCTAGGTAGTCGGATCCCTTGACGGTATCGAAGGCATGAGCCTCCCAGGAATCTTGCGGATCAACATTTTGTAAGGCGGCGGCAATGCCCCCTTGGGCTGCTACCGAGTGGCTGCGAATGGGATGGGTTTTGGACACCAAGGCCAGGTCGAGGCTGGGATCCCGTCGCATAACCTCCAAAGCCGCTCGGCAACCGGCCAGCCCTCCCCCAATGATGACAATGTCGTGTTCCAGCATGGATGCAGGCAAGCTCTCGCAAAGGATTCCGCCACAGCCAGGATGGCGTTTTCCCATTATGGCCGGCCCCAGCAGCCTCTCCAGCAGCAGCTGACGAACAGCTTTAAGTTGCATCGCTTCCTAACTTCCCTCTTCCCCTGGGAGTGGTCGCGGAAGCAGCGCGGAACGCTTGGGGAGTGTCCCAATCCAGTTTGGAATGGCTATGGCTTGCATGGCGAAGCCATACACTGTTGCCCAGGGCTGCAGCGATTGCATCCTGCTCGTTGCCAAACAGAATGGCAGTATCCCGCAAAGCTCTGATCTGTAAACTACCCGGCTCCGACCGCTAAGCGGTACGGAGCAGGCTTTCAGTAGCCCTGAGCCTGCTCTGCTCTACCAGAGAACAAAACAGGCCCGAACCTCTAGGCTGGTTTACGGCAGCCCCCAAAAGCGCAATCACCTTCGCACCGTTAAAATCCGCATCCCCTTCCCAACCGCAGTGCCCGCATTTGAACTGCTTACCCTTGCGATAGGATTGAGCGGAGTCGGGATGAATATGCAGGCACTTGTGGCAGATCTGCGAGGTATAGGCCGCAGGGACAGCTACCACTTTGACACCCGCCCTCACAGCCTTGTATTCGATAAACCGCCGCAGCTGGTAGAACGCCCAGCTATTGCTACGCCGCCGCTCCTCACGACTGCGGGGGTGTTGATTGGTGCGTTCTCGAATGCCGCTCAAGTCCTCAATTGCAATGCAGGCAGAAAGAGATTGAGCTGCTTTAACGATGCGCTTAGCGATACTGTGGTTCACCCAAGCTTGAAAGCGTCTCTCTTTGCCAGACAGCCGTTGCAGCAGTTGACGGCATCGCCGCCTGCAACTGCGGGTGCCCTTACTGGCCTTGCGCTGAAGAGACGCTCTTAACCGACAGTAGTGATCTCGGACTTTGTTCAGCTGCTGTCCATTCCAGTTGTCTCCTTCGGAGGTATGGGCAATGTCTCGCCGTCCCAGGTCAACACCAATCACCTTGTCGGTGTTCTGTTGCTTGGGGGGCTCTGCCTCGACACAAATCTGGATGGAGTAGGAGCCGTCCTTCCGCTGGACTAGGGTGGCCGATTTGGGGTTAGAGCCTGCCAGCATTCCCCTCTGGTAGTTGCCAATGGCTAGCTCAAAGCGTTCTCTTCCATCAACCGTGGCAAGCGACACTGTCCAGTCTTTCTCGCGAAACGAGAAGATACGTGCATCGTAGGTAACGAACCTACGCTTGAACTCTTTAACTGGACGGTTGCGCTGTCTCGCCACTTTGCGAGCGCCTGCCACCCGTCTGCAGACCTGCTGGGCCAGATTACTGGACAAGCCAAACCGAGCGCGAATCTGGTAATAGCAAAGGGATTGGAGTTTGACTGCGTTGACTACTTTTTCTGGTGTGTTTTGGTTGACCCAGTTCAACGCCTGCACAAAGGCATCCATTGTCGCGTCCAATTTGGCGGCTTGCGACTGGGACACCTTGAGCTTGCAGGAGACGGTCAGGACTTGGGTCATGGTTCTATCATAACTTCCGCATTCCTCCCGACACTGACCCTACGGGTACAGTGCGGGGCTCCTGCGATTTCTAGCTGACGCTGCGAAACTTCGGGTCTTTGCTCTCTCGAAAGGCCAGCCCTGCCTCTTGAATGGCGTTCCGCTTGAGGTGGCAGGGATCCTCTTTCACCCACTGCGGCAGGTCAGTGCAGGATGATGTCCCCCAGCTTTCTGGCTGTTTTTGGAGCCCCCTGCTATCGCGAACGGCACAGCCGGTCTTTGTGGGCAACCACAAACGTATGCAAGCAGACACCAAAGTAATGGCCGGATTAGAGTCAGGCTCCTCTAGCGGGCCAGGTACCGTTCCAAGCGTCCCTGGAAAAATGACAAGATCAACGTCAGCAGCCAGTACCACAGCGCTGCCACCACCAAAGCCTCGAAGAAGTGCTGGCGCGGCAAACCTGCCTGTCGAGCCCGGCCCATCAACTCCTGCAAAGCAATGGCACTGGCCAGGGCAGTGTCCTTCTGCATGGCGATGAATTGATTTCCAATGTCGGGTAGGACAATTCGGAAAGCTTGCGGCAAAATGATGCACCACAGGGTTTGCCAGGGCTTAAGCCCCAGGGCATAGGCAGCTTCCCGCTGCCCAATGGGAATGGCTTGGATCCCGGCCCGGAAGATCTCGCTCATGTAGGCGCCATAGTTCAGGCTCAAGGCCAGCACCGCCGAAGTAAACGAGCCGAACACCAGGCCCAGTTGCGGCAAAGCCTGGTAGATGAACAAAAACTGCAGAAATAGAGGTGTGCCTCGCATCAACGAGACATACAGAGCGGAGAGGCTGCTCAGAGGGGCAATCTGGGAGAGGCCCGCCAGTGCCGACAAAAAGGCCAAGGTGGTGGCACAGAGGATGGAGACCAAGGACAGTTGAAAAGTAGTGCCCACCCCTTGCGAGATGAACCACCACCACTCGCGCACAAAGTTGCCGTTGAGACGCAAGGTACGGATGGGGATCCCGGCCAACTCCAACTGTACCCCGCTGAAGGTGAACACCAACAACAGCAGCCACAAAACCAACCACAACCCCTGGGCCACCGGGAACGGGATCCCTTTTCGAATCCGGGGCGGTGGGTAAATGGGCTGCTCCAGTGGGATAGAGTCTTTGCTCACTTAGCTTTTTTCGTCAGATCAATGCCGTAATACCGCTTCGAGAGGGCTGTTAGCGTGCCGTCCGCATGCATGGATTCTAAGATTTCGTTAATTTTGGCTTGCAAGCTCTCGGAAGGGGCAGGGCTGGAGCGATCCAAGGCCACAGCCAAGGCTTCATAGTAGACCGGATCCCCCAGAGTTTTCAGGGGCAGTCCTTCCCGAATGGCGTTTTCAGCCGTCGGCAAAGCTGTCAAGACTGCATCCAGGCGGGTGCCATCCCCCAGTGCCAAATCCTGCAGAGCCAGGCTATCGGTGTCGTAGATGCGAATGTCCACCCGCGGGGCCGGAACTTGGATGGTCTCTCCTTCCAGAGTGAGGTTGCCCTCCAGGTAAGCTTGGTAGGTGGTGGCGGTGCCCACCCCAACTCGCTTTCCTTCCAAAGCGGCGATATCGGTCAGGGTCGAGGCTTGGTGGACCACGAAGCTGGCGGGGGTGTAGTAGTAGGGAATGGTAAACAGCAGAGCTTTCTGGCGTTCGGCAGTTACGGTCATGGAGCCGACATTGACATCCCAGCGGCCATTCCAAGATCCGGCGGTGATGACATCAAAGTTGATATCCAAAAACTCAGCCTTTACCCCCAAGCGCTTGGCGATCTCGCGCCCCACATCCACGTCAAATCCTTCCCAACTGCCGTCGGGATTGAGGTAGCTCTGAGGCCGGTAATTGGAGTCGGTGGAAATCCGGAGCACCCCCCGCTCTTGAACTTGAGCCAACAAATCGCTACCTTGGGCCAGCAGGGATCCCTGGTGTGTGCCTAGAGCCCAGCATCCGGCCAGGGTCAAGCAAAGGGCTTGTAGGGATCGGCGTCGAGAAACAGACATCGGCAAAACCTCAGATGAAGGTGAAGGGCAAACCCATTGGAATCCATCCAAGCTATCCAAGGCTGTCACAATTCCCGTTGCAAGGTAGTATCACCTGACACTGCCGCTTTGGGTGGCTATTCCCGACTGGGGCGAGCGGGTCGCAATTCTCCAAACATGCTCTAAAAAAGGCAAATCAACTGTCTCAGGATTGAGCTTATGAATCCCAATTGAGATTGAAATATCTCCTCCAGAAAGGCATCCCCTGAGACTTGCGATCAAGACTCGTGCTGTGTTGCCCGGGGGGCAATCCGTATCCCTCTGTGGGCAACGGAGAATCGACGTTCTGGGTAGCAGAAAACATTTGGCTCGACCCAATATCCCCCTTAGCAATTGGGCGGAGAGGATGTCAATATCTTTGGAAGAGAACGGGGTTGAGGGTGGTTATGCAAGCGGTGATCTTGGCGGGTGGGAAAGGAACTCGCTTACGGCCTTTTACCTTTTTGCAGCCTAAGCCTTTGTTGCCCCTTTTGGATGTGCCCTTTTTGGAGTGGCTGATCGGGCGCTGCCGCCGAGCCGGCCTGACAGATATTTTGCTCAGCGTGGGTTATCTGGGCCAACAAATTGAGGCTGCTCTGGGAGATGGCGCTGCTTTGGGGGTGAAGCTCCGCTACATTCCTGAAGAGACGCCTTTGGATACGGCAGGAGCTTTGGTGCTGGCTCAGCCCTATTTCACCGGGGATCCCTTGGTGGTTTTCAATGCCGACATCCTCACGGATCTGGATTTGCAGGCGTTGATGCAATGTCATGTGCAGAGCAAGGCCATTGCCACCCTCACCCTCGCCCGCGTGGAAGATATCACCGCCTATGGCCTGGTGGAAGTTGGGGAAGGGGGCCAGATCCAATCTTTTCGGGAAAAACCCACCCCTGCAGAAGCCCTCACCCTCACCACCGACACGATCAACGCCGGCACCTATGTCTTGGATCCGGCCATTTTTAAAGACTACCCCAGTGGGGATCCCCTCAGCTTCGAGCGGCGTATCTTCCCCGATTTGCTCAGGCAAGGGCAACGGGTGCAAGCTTATCTCCACACAGGCTACTGGCGGGATCTGGGCACGCCGGCCAGCTACTACCACGGCCAACTGGACATTCTTCTGGGCCGAATGACGGATTTTCCCTTAGAAAATGTGCAGCAACAGGCGCCGGGGATATGGGTGCACAAAACGGCTGAGATCCATCCCAGCGCTCAACTGCACGCCCCCTGCTACATTGGCGCCCACACCCGTTTGGGATCCCAAGCTCAGATTCCGGCAGGCACCATCCTCGGCAGCCACAGCTGGGTAAATGGATCCCTGCAGCCGGGAGCCTACGGGCCGAGAGTCCTGGTAGTGTAGGTTAAGTGCAAGTTAAGTCCACAACCATCCAGGACAAAGCCATCAGCAAATGGAGCTACCACAAACCGGGGAACGCTGGGATCCCTACCTTGCTGCCGTAGCTGCTCGCTTCAATCGGGAGCTGGAAATTCAACTGGGTCGGCCAGGTTGGCAACTTCCCCCAGACCTGGAGCAACTGCCTTTTTGGCAAGCCCAGCAGCGGGATCACCTGCAAGAACGCCTCGGGATCCCCTTTTGGCAACTGCGTGCCCCCAAAAAACGGGAAGCCTGTTTGGATTTGGGCTGTGGGGTAAGCTTCCTGACCTATCCCTGGAACGATTGGCAAGCCTACTTTTACGGCCATGAGCTGAGCGGTGAGATTGTGCGCTTTATTCGCTCGCGGGCACCCCAGCTTAACTCCAAGCTGTTCAAGTCAATGCAACAGGGATCCGCCCACCATTTGGAAAACTACGAGTCGGAGCAATTTGATCTGGCCATTGCCACCGGATTTTTGTACTACTACCCGATTGAGTACTTCGACGCGGTTTGGGCAGAGTTGATGCGAGTGTTGCGACCGGCTGCACCTGTGATTATTGAAGTGGTCAATCCCGACTCGGTGTGGGCGGAACAATGGGGCCTCATCGAGCTATTCAAAGGCACCGAACCGATTTTCACCCCCCTAACGGAGTGGGAGCGGCGCATCGCAGCCTTGGGGGGCAAAATTCAGAAACAGGCCAGTGGCGAACTGTTCACCACCTATTGGATTCAGCGCAGACCGTGATCTGCTCACAACCGGGAAAGTATCGGAGCATTCGGAGTAGTGGGGTAACCTTTAAGGCTGGGTACTAAGATTAAAAATAAAATTAAGATAAAGATTAAGATTAAGAAGTGTGATCCCGGACAAAGGATCCACCGCCATCCATGCAAGCCTCCTCTCCCACCTTCCTCTTGGTTGATGGCTACAACATCATCGGAGCTTGGCCCACCCTGAGCCAGTTAGCGCGTCGCTCCCTGATGGAATTGGCCCGTCTGCGCTTGGTGGAATCTTTGGCCAACTATGTGGCCTTCCGGGGCTACCAGGCGACCGTGGTGTACGATGCCTACGCCCAACCCACGCCAGCCCGGCAAGAGCGCTCCCCTGCGGGTATCGAGATCCTGTATACCTCCTATGGCGAGACCGCCGACAGTTGTATTGAACGGCTGTGTGCTCAGCTGCAGAAGGATGGGTGTCGGGTACGGGTGGCTACCTCCGATCGTGTCCAGCAATTGGTGATCGGTGGCTACAACGCCGAATGGGTCTCGGCAGAACAACTGTGGGATGAAGTGCAGCAGGCCCAGCAGCAGATCCGGCACCTCCAGCCAAAACGGCTATCGAGCAAGCGGGGCATTGATGCCTACTTGGATGCAGAAACCCTCTCACGCCTAAACCGCTGGCGGCTGTCCGGCCAAGATCCCATGCGCTAAATGCCATCGTAGGGAACGGTGGGAGCTCCATACCAAAGATGCTCTTCATCTGGCGAGGCAGTGGGCAACTGCTCCTGTGAAGGATCCGCCGGAGCCAGCTCCCGCTCATCCACCAACACCAGCACCCGCACAACTCGATTTTTGGGCAATTGTTCCTGCGCCTTCATGGGCAAGATCAGTTGACCTTGGCTGTCGGTACGGGCCCAGAACTCATGTGCTTCCATGCTGTTTCCCTGAGCTGTTTCCCTGAGATGGCTAGGAATATACCAGCTTGCCCCAAGCTCTGCCTTCGGCGCAGTCAAAAAAAGACTCCGTCCTGCCGACGGGAACAGATGAGATCCCATCATTGAGACCGGGATCCCTGGGCCAAGCCGTGTTCTCGAAACCAAGCCTGCAACCGTTCCCAAGCGTCACCAGCCGCTTCTGGGCGATAGGTGGGGCGATAATCGGCAAAAAAGGCGTGGGGAGCATCCGGGTAGATGATCAACTGCGATGGATCTCCGCAAGCTTCCAGAGCTGACTTCATTTGCTCCACCGTTTCCAAGGGAATGCTGGTATCTGCACCACCATACAAACCCAACACAGGTGCCTTCAGGCTGGCTGCCACATCCAGCGGATGCCTTGGGGTTAAGGGTGTGGACTCTCCCACCAAACGACCGTACCAGGCAACACCCGCCTTCAAGCCGGGTCGGTGAGCCGCGTACAACCAAGTGATTCGACCACCCCAGCAAAAGCCAGTAATGCCCACCCGCTCTGGATCCGCACCTGAGTTGCCAATTGCCCAATCCACCGCCGCATCCAAATCCGACATCACCTGAGCATCGGGCACCTGGGAGACGATGGCGCGAATCTCCTCAAGGCTCTGCAGCTGAGAAACATCCCCCTGCCGGAAAAACAGCTCGGGAGCCACTGCCACATAGCCCAACTTCCCCAAGCGGCGACAAATGTCTTGAATGTGCTCGTGTACACCAAAGATCTCTTGCACCACCAAAACCAGTGGAAAAGGGCCAGAGCCGGTCGGCTTGGCACGATAGCCAGGGATCTCGCCATCTGGGGTGGGAATGGTGACGGGGCCGGCTTCCAATCCTTCGCTATCGGTGATGATGGTTTGGGCAAAGATCGGCTGTACTGCCGAGGCAAACCCAGCAGCGACGTTGGCCAGCTTCAACTGACGGCGCTTCCAGCTGCTGGAGGATCCCCCCTTGGGTTGCTCCGCATACATAGGCCCAATCCTCAAAAACACAAACCCCTCTTCTCAGGATAAACAATATTTTGTCTGTAAAGATTCTTTCTACTGACAGTCTCGATGCAAATCTTGCCTATCTTGTCTGAGATCTGCATCGTAGAGCTGTTAAGATCGGCTCGGCACAGCGATGCTGATCAACGGAAATGCAACTCAAGAGACAGTTAAAAATCAGTTAAAAACCGGAAATCTTTGGGTTAAGCATTTCAAGAAGCATCGATGCCATCTCGCACTTTGGAGCTTATTTGGCAGTTGCCGAAATTGTTGGATGATGGCAGCATTGGGCAGAGCCAAAAAGACAAACTGAGCGTTTGGCAATAGCGGCAAAACGGCAATTGTACTGGTGCAGATGGCCTTGACAAGTGAGATAAGTTTGCTTCAACAAATCTCAAAAGCCGCTGGCAGGTAGTCAACCAAAGCATAGCTCACCCCTTCCCCAGAGGCCCGACGTTCTATCAGCGCAACATCAAAACGGCAGGACAACTCGGAGAGGTGGGGATGCTGGCTCAAGAAGGCCTGGGCAGCCCGGATCAAGCGTCGCTGCTTGGGGATCCCAACCGCCAAAAGCCCGCCTCGATCCCAGCTACCGGGGCTGCGGGTTTTCACCTCTACGAAAATCAGCACATCAGCTTTGTGGGCAACCAGATCCAGCTCACCCCAACGGCAGCGCCACCGCTGGGCCAGGATCTGCCAGCCCTGCTGACAGAGATATTGCCGCACCCAGCCCTCGCCGACGTTGCCTGTATTCTGGAGGGAAGCCCTTCTGGGCAAGGGATCCATAAAAAAATCACCAGCGCCCGGCTCTAATGAGCAGAGCCATTGCCGTGATACTTGTCGGTGTCGTAAAAGCCGTTGCGGGTGCCGAAGTAGAAACTTGCCAGAGAGAGGACAAGAGCAACCCCCACCAAGACTAACTTTGCATCCACGTGGTTTTCCCCTGATTTTCTCCTCAACCGTGATCATAATAGCCTGCCGCTCCTTCACAATCCTCTGGTAAGCGATGCGCGGCACTGATATCGGCCAAGGCACAGCAAGTCTTGGGGGATCCCATCGGAAATGAACTACTCCCACTGGGAGCTCAGCATGCTACCATTCAGATGGAAAGGGAGTAGTCAGGCGGCTTACCGCCCTCTGCATCGACATACTGGCTAAAAACAGCCCGGTGCAAGAGACAAAGCAAGCCCGGCAGGCTGCTTTGGTGACGAGACTTTCACTGAGTTCACGCAGAGGTGAGCTTGGTGAGTCCGTCTGACTTTCCCAGCCTTCACCTCTAGGTGTGAACCGATTCCACACACAAGAGAGGTTGGAGGCTAAACGATGTGGGCCGGTTTTTTATCGAGTTTGCTGCTGGTGACGGTAGCAGAGTTTGGGGATAAAACCTTTTTTACCCCCTTGATTTTGGCGATGCGCCACCCACGCCGCTGGGTTTTTCTGGGGACATGGCTGGCTTTAGCGATGATGAACCTGCTAGCGGTAGGAACCGGGCAAGTGCTTTTTAAGCTACTGCCACCCTTGGGCGTGCGGGTGCTATCGGCTGGGGTTTTCGCCGTTTTTGGCTTGAGAATGCTCTGGCAAGCGTGCAGAATGCCACCTCAACAGGCATTACCAGAAGAAGAGGAAGCCCTCAGACAAGTGATGCAGGCAGAAGCAAAAGGAGTTGGCCGCGGGGGGGTTAGGGCCATCGTCTGGGAAGCCTTTAGTTTGATCGCCCTAGCCGAGTTCGGGGATAAAACCCAGATTGCTACCGTTTCCCTAGCCGCCACCCATCCGGGATTCAGTGTCTGGGCGGGGGCAACCCTGGGTCATGGTCTGATGGTAGGGCTGGCGGTGGTGGGAGGTCGTTTTTTAGCAGCTCACATCTCTGAACGCGCCGTGCATTGGGTGGGGGGCGGCTTATTTCTGGTGTTTGCGTTGCTGACCGGTTGGGAGCTGCTGGGATCCGGGATCAGCTAGAAATCGCAGGAGCCCCGCACTATACCCGTAGGGTCAGTGCCGGGAGGAATGCGCTTTGATGAAGTACAATGAACTTATGAGCCAAGTCCTGACCGTCTCCTGTAAGCTCAAGGCGTTCCCGTCGCAAGCCGCCAAATTGGACGCGACGATGGAGGCTTTTGGCCAAGCCTTGAACTGGGTCAACCAGAACACGCCGGAGAAGATCGTCAACGCGGTCAAACTGCAATCCCTTTGCTACTACGAGATTCGAGCCCGGTTCGGCTTGTCCAGTAACTTGGCTCAACAGGTGTGCAGACGGGTGGCGGGCGCTCGCAAAGTGGCGAGACAGCGCAACCGTCCGGTTAAAGAGTTCAAGCGTAGGTTCGTTACCTACGACGCACGTATCTTTTCATTTCGCGAGAAAGACTGGACGGTGTCGCTGACCACGGTGGAAGGGCGAGAGCGCTTTGAACTAGCCATTGGCAACTACCAGAGGGGAATGCTGGCTGGCTCTAACCCCAAATCGGCCACCCTAGTCCAGCGGAAGGATGGCTCCTACTACATCCAGATTTGCGTAGAGAAAAAACCACCCAAGCAACAAGATACCGACAAGGTGATCGGGGTGGACTTTGGAAGGACAGATATTGCCCATACGTCAGAGGGGGACAACTGGAATGGACAGCAGTTGAACAGAGTCCGAGACCACTACTCCCGGTTGAGGGCGGCACTCCAACGCAAAGCCAGTAAGGGCACCCGCAGTTCGCGGCGCAGATGCAGAGAACTGTTGCAACGGCTGTCTGGCAAGGAGAGGCGCTTTCAAACGTGGGTCAATCATCGCATCTCCAAAGCTATTGTCTCTAGGGCAAAGGCTACCAACAGCGCTATCGCTCTGGAAGACCTGACAGGGATTCGGGAAAGGGTCAATCAACAGCCCCGCAGCAAGACAGAGCGTAGGCGGGCAAATAGTTGGGCGTTTTATCAACTCCGTCAATTTTTGGAGTACAAGGCTCTGCGTGCGGGGGTTGCTCTGATTCTTGTTCCGCCTGCCTACACGTCGCAGACCTGCCACCGGTGTTTGCACATTCATCCCGACCCTGCGCAATCCTACCGCAGTGGCAAGTCGTTCAAGTGTGGGCACTGTGGATGGGAAGGGGATGCGGATTTGAATGGTGCGAATGTGATTGCGCTTTTGGGGGCTGCTGTAAACCAGCCTAGAGGTTCGGGCCTGTTTTGTTCTCTGGTAGGGCAGAGCAGGCTCAGGGCTACTGAAAGCCCGCTCCGTACCGCTTAGCGGTCGGAGTCGGGTAGTTTACCCAAATTCCTGTTCGATGATCCGCCATCGGGCAGTGATCACGCCTGGATCTAGGCTGAGGCGGCTGACGACAAGTTCTAGGGCCTGGTCGTCGCGGGTCTGGGTGACTAGCTCTGCTTCGACTTTGACCAGATCGGGCTTGTCCTCCAGGTCTTCGCTGTAGAGGGCACGCAGTTTGAGATGGGTGGGAGCTATACCCTGCAGGAGCAAGGCGCGGATGTGGGCCTCTGCTTGGCTTTTGCAGACAAATGAACACTCATAGACCAGTTCCAGTTCTGTGCCCTTTAGGGGCTGCTGGTTGATGCGGTAGCCCAGCGGACGCAGCACAACGTTGGAGATCAACACAGCTGCGGCCCCAATGGCAGCTTGGGGAATGTACCCCGATCCGGCAAAGGCTCCCACCGCGGCTGCACACCAGATGGTGGCGGCAGTGTTCAGGCCACGGACGCTGGCTCCTTCCTTGAGGATCACGCCACCGGCCAAAAAGCCAATCCCCGATACCACTTGGGCCGCAATACGGGTCGGGCTGCTTTCATCAGGGGTGAGAACCGAGAGCATGACAAACAAAGCTGCACCCGTGGCCACCAAGGTGTTGGTGCGTAAGCCGGCCATGCGCTGCCGCCACTGTCGCTCCAGGCCAATGAGGGATCCCAGGACAAAGGCAACGGCCAAACGCAAGGTGAAGTCAATCCAGGTCATGCTCCGGTTCTCGTGAAAGGATAAAGTTTAGCCATCCTCATCTGGGATCCCAAGGGCAGTGGCTTCCTGTTGCAAGGTTTGCCAGAGGGCTTCCAGTTGAGCAAAGGCGGATTCTGGGGCCAGCTTACCACCTGTTTCTAAAGCACAGGTTATGCCCACCCGATAGGCATACTGCTGCAGCCGTGACCGAAATTGAGCAGCAGCCAAGGGAGATAGAACTTTCAAGGTCATGGCACACCTCCTAAATGTTTGCTGTAACCCTTCGTTGGTCAAAGGACACCTCGTAAAAGTGCTCTGCGCCGCCGTCGCGATGGCCTTGTGGCGAGACTCTGAAAGGCTGATTTCTCAAGAAGGGCTGGATTATTCGTTCCTGGAACGCGCTTTGCCGGTGAGGTGCCCCCTGGATCCAGCGCCGGCGCAGCCCTAGAGCCCCACTTCAACCCCGACTAGCCAAGCCACCAGGGTGAAATACACCCAGAGGCCGGTGAAGTCTTTAATGGTGGTGATAAAAGGATCCGCTCCCGGAGCGTGGTCAAAGCCCAGCTTTAACATCACCCAGGGCAAAATGGCGCCCAAGATAGCCCCCAAAGTGAGGACAATGGCCAGAGCCAAGCCCACCGCTAGACCCAATTGTGGGATCCCATTCGGTGCCCCCTGCCAGAAGTAGGCAATCACCCCAGCCGTGGCCCCCAGGATCAGACCGATAATGCCACCAATGCTGGCTTCCCGCAGCAAATAGGGGAGAAACTGCCGCACGTTGATGTGGCCCCAAGCCAAGCCACGGGCAAAGATGGTCGTAGATTGGGTACCGACATTACCGCCCATATCCATGACCAAGGGGATGAAAATAGCCGCTGCCGTCACTGCTTGCAACACTTCCTCAAAGGTTTGGATCACTCCCCCCACCAACATGCCGCCAATCAAGGTGACGATTAAAAACGTGATGCGCAGGCGGACGGCATACCAACGGGCGCCTTTAACCAGGCGCTCGCTCCAAACCTTGTCTCGGCTGAGCAAGCTGCCCACCCCTGCTTGGGCCAGAGCGGCGTCGGTGGCTTCTTCTTCCACCAAGTTGATGACATCTTCAAAGGTGATATCTCCCACCAAGCGCCCTTCCGTATCCACCACCGGAATAGCCGGCAAGCCCGAATCCTTGAGCAAACGAGCTGCCTGGAGATCCCGGTCGGTAACCCGAGCAAAAGTATCCGATCCCTCAATCAGCTCCCGAATGGGCAAATCCGGATCTGCTTTCACGAGGCGCACGGTGCGAACCAAACCTTTGTAGAACCGCTGATCGTCCACCACAAAAATCACATCCAGCTCATCGTCTCCCAGTTGAGAGTCCCGCACGCTGGCCAGAGCAGCCCCGACGGTGAGGGTATCTCGTACCGACAAGTAGCGCAGGTTCATCAGCCGACCGGCACTGCGCTCTGGATAACCCAGCAAGATATTCACTGCTTCCCGAGCTTCTGGGCTGAGGTTGGCAATGAGGCGCTTGGTTACTTTGGCCGGCAACTCCTCAAACAGACGCACCCGCTCATCCGGAGGTAAGGCTTCTACCAGCCGGATCACTTCTGGGCTTTCCATGCTGCGAATGAGATCGGCCTGCTCTTCGGGCCGCAGATACTCAAACACTGCAATGGCTTTGTCTTTTTCCAGCAAGCGGAAAGCCAAAACCCGCTGCCGAGGTGAAATCTCCATCAACTGCTGCACCAGCTCGGCAATGGGAGCGCGGTTGGCCTCTCGCTTGGCGGCTTCCAAGGAAGCAGGGGTTAGGAGATCGCGAAGAATGTTGTGCCGCATGATAAACCTCCGAACGTTGGGGTCAGCCGGGATGAAGAGAACCAGGAGGTCAACAGCCAACCGGTGCTCCGAGGCTCACAGGGAAGCCCTGAAACCCTTGGATGGCCGCGCAGCAAGCCGTAGGTCTAGCGCCAGGCCTCCAAGCCCAGCTTGGATCGCAAGCGCCCAAGCCAATAAAAGGGACTCCAAGGGATCCCCAGGCCTGCGGAAACCCCAAAACCCACAACGGGAAAGTCAAGGGGAATCCCCTCGGAATTACTCCTGATCTCCCCTTTTCTGAACAGGGCTGCACAAACCCATTGCTCAGGTAAGGCTCTGCTCAGCTCATCTGTTCGTCGCCGACTGAGAGAGCCACCCAAGTCAAAAGCTAGCTGGGAAAACTCTCCCACCCCTTCGCGTTGGCGAAACGGGATCCTCTCAAGCGACGACAGAAGCTGTCAGCGGGGAAAAGGAAGACACCAGTAAGAGCCCAATCTTCAAGAACGTGCTCCTCGAAGACCATCCACTGGTGGCTGGCGCTACGACTACCGGAAGCGTCCATGCTGTTGAACGTTTTCCTCCAAAAAGGTTAACCGAAACAACCCGGACAGCCAGAAGAGGATCTCTTCAGCTCCCTTTAGGCTAGTTGCAGGAGTGGGATCCCGTCAACCCTTTTTCTCCAGCTCATCCGGTGAAAAATTGGTGGGGCAGCTGGAGGGGTAAGATCGGGGTGAGCAGCAATAGCCCCCTTGTGGTTCCTCTCGTCTCGACATTGCCCTCAGCCTGACTCAGCAGAGTCTACATCTCGGTGGCTTGCGACCTTGAGCAACCCACGCCCTTCGCCGCCTCTGTTTTGTTAGTGGTTTTTGTTAGTGGTTTGTTGGTGGCCTTGCTTCAATGAGCTGCGCTTCCCATCTCCTACAGGTGCCGATGTCCTTGAGCTTATGGCCTCCCTTCCCCTCATTGCCGTGATCTTGGGCACACGGCCCGAAGCCATTAAGCTGGCCCCGGTGATTCAAGCCCTGCGTGCCAGTCCCCATCTGCGCACCGAGCTGATCTTGACCGGACAACACCGGGAAATGGTGGATCAGGTGATGCGGCTATTCGGTCTGCAAGCGGATCGGGATCTGGCGATCATGCGCCCCCGCCAAAGCTTGACGGACATCACCGAAGCCACCTTGCGGGGCCTAGAACTCTACTTTCAAGAGCAACATCCTCAACTGGTTTTGGTGCAGGGAGATACCACCACCGCCTTCGCTGCCGCCTTGGCAGCTTTTTACCACCGGATCCCGGTTGGGCATGTGGAAGCCGGACTGCGCACCGATGATCTCTACAATCCTTTCCCCGAAGAGGTCAATCGCCGCCTGATCTCCCAGTTGGCCAGCCTGCACTTTGCCCCTACCCCCCAAGCCGTTGACAACCTGAAGCGAAGCCACGTGGTGGGATCCATCCATTGCACCGGCAACACTGTCATCGACGCCCTACTGCAAGTGGCCTCCCAAGGGATCCCCTGCCCCATCCCCGGCCTGGACTGGCAGCGCTACCGTGTTCTGTTGGTTACCGTGCACCGACGCGAAAATTGGGGGGATCCGCTAACCGCCATCGGCAAGGCTCTGCTGCAGATCTTGGCCGAGTTTCCCGATACCGCCCTTCTCTTGCCCCTCCATCCCAACCCTGTGGTGCGGGATCCCCTGCAGACCCTGTTGGGATCCCATGAGCGGGCTTTTCTCACTGAGCCTCTGGACTATCCCCTCTGGGTGAGCGCCATGCAGCGCTGTACCCTCATCCTCAGCGACTCCGGCGGCATTCAAGAAGAGGCCCCTGCCCTGGGCAAACCGGTGCTGGTGCTGCGGCAGACCACCGAACGTCCTGAAGCGATTGCTGCCGGCACCGCCCGCCTGGTAGGCACACACCCCGAAAAGATCCTGAAGGCAGCCCGAGAATTGCTCACAGACCCACAAGCCTATGCCCGCATGGCCCAAGCCCAAAACCCCTTTGGCGATGGCACTGCCGCCCGGCAAATTCGCCACATCATCGAGCGGTGGTTTAACCCGCAAAGCCCTCGAGAAGAACAAAGTTAAGAATTAAAAGTTAAGAATTAAATAAGAATCAAAGATGTATAGACCGTTACCGGGAAAACCGTTTCTTTACCTATTGCTCTCAGTAAGACAATTAAGATAGAAAGCCTGACTCCAATCCAATTGACCCCAGTCCAATCAAGAGCCAGGATGCAAACCATGAGCACGACTGCAACTGCCACCACCGTTGTCCGGGTGCCGATTGTGGATGCCACCCCAGAAAATGTGCAACCCTTCGGCCAACTTATAGGGGACGATGTGGCCAATCCTGGGCTGGGGATCCCCTTTTATCAGGGGCGTGTCCTGGAAGGACAAAACATCGACTTTCAATACACCGGTAGAGCCGTTATCCGTACGGCTAAGATCCTGCCCGGATATCCACCTGTGCTCTGGCTGGAGCGCCACATGCGTATGACCCAGTTGTTTGTCGGCCTGGGGCAAGAGCCGTTCATCATGGTGATGGCTCCTCCCAACCATCCCAAAGAAGCTCCCGATCTCGACAAAGTACAAGCCCTACGATTCCCTGCCGGGCATGGGCTGCTGCTGCACCTCGGCACGTGGCACGATTTCCCCATTGCCTGCGAGCGCCCCGTTGTGGTGCTAACCGCCAACTCCGAAGAAGTGGTGGAAGCCCTGGCCAGCATGAAAGGTGCCCAGGAAATGAATCAGGGGGATGTATTCAAAATTTCCCTCCCCCAACGGCTAAAAGCGGAGATCCACCTAGAGCTGGTGTAAACTACCCGACATCAACCGCTAGGCGGTACGGAGCGGGCTTTTAGTAGCCCTGCAGTTGGCAAGCCAACCACGAGCCTCTGGGGTGGTTTACAGCACCCCCAATCGACCGTTACCAGTGCCTTAAACAACCGTTTCTGGTGTCCGCAGCATTATTATAGCATTCCTCCCGACATCGACCCTACGGGTACAGTGCGGGGCTCCTGCAATTTCTAGCTGAATGCAAGTCCGGATCCCTGAATCTCTACAGGATGCCAAAGCCTCAGTTCTACAAAGTGGCGCTCTATCAGCCTTTGGCTGGATAGGGAACTCTTCGCCTTAACTGGGCCTTAACTAGGGCCAGACTCTTGTACCGAAACCTCCCTTTGGACCCTTCTTCCCCTGCAAGGGTCTAAGTATTCGAGAACACCTATTCTTACACACAAAAGCTTCGAGACAAGTTCAGAGAGAAATGCCTCTAGGCAAGAAAGGCTACCTGAGATTCTGCCGACAGGCGTCTTTAGGAGGGCCGTATTCAGCGGGAAGATTCACAAACGTCGGCAGCGTTGGCATCTGGAGGGAGTTGCTCTATATTAAATCAGCTAGCATATTCGATATTTGCCAGAATTTAAGTTATTGTGAGAGCTGACATGCCATCCAATTGGTCAGACATCCATCCTCTCAATCCTGGGCAAGGGTTGGGTTCAGCCCAGTCTGCGCCTTCCCATTGGAATGAGCGCCACAGGGGAGAAGGCTCTCATGCCGAGTATGAGAGGAACGGATCTCAGACCAGAGCGGCGGATCGTCCAGAGGAGATCATGCCGAGCAATGCAGCAAAGATTAAGGTTGTAGGCGTGGGGGGTGGGGGTGGCAACGCGGTCAGTCGGATGGCGGCCAGCAACCTTGTGGGCGTCGAGTTTTGGAGCGTCAACACCGATGCGCAGGCCCTTGCCCAGTCCTCGGCAGTGAACCGCTTGCAAATTGGGCAGAAGCTGACTCGAGGCTTGGGTGCAGGTGGTAACCCGGCCATTGGCCAGAAAGCGGCAGAAGAATCCAGCGAAGAAATATCGGCAGCCATCAAAGGGGCAGATCTGGTCTTCATTGCCGCCGGCATGGGGGGAGGCACGGGCACGGGTGGAGCACCCGTCATCGCCCAAATTGCCAAAGCCAGTGGTGCCCTGACGGTGGGAGTGGTGACACGGCCTTTTTCCTTTGAGGGCAAACGCCGCAGCAAGCAGGCCGAGGAAGGGATCCAAGCGCTGCGGGAGGCAGTTGATACCCTGATTGTAATTCCCAATGACAAGTTGCTTTCGGTGATCTCCGAGCAAACCCCTGTCCAAGAGGCTTTTCGCGTTGCTGATGATGTGCTGCGGCAGGGGGTGCAGGGCATCTCGGATATCATTCTCATTCCCGGCATGATCAATGTGGATTTTGCCGATGTGCGCAGCGTGATGGCCGATGCCGGCTCTGCCTTGATGGGAATTGGCATGGGATCCGGCAAGTCCCGCGCCCGCGAAGCCGCCATTACCGCTGTATCTTCGCCGCTTTTGGAAACCTCCATCGAAGGGGCTAAAGGTGTCCTCTTCAACATTACCGGTGGGCCGGATTTGTCCTTGCATGAGGTCACGGTGGCTGCCGAGATCATCGCCGAGGCAGTGGATCCCGAGGCCAACATCATCTTCGGCACCGTCCAAGACGAGCGCATGCAGGGGGAAGTGCGCATCACGGTCATCGCCACCGGTTTCCAAGAGAAAGCCCGTCCAGCCGCCATCCCTGCTGCAACCAAAGTTTCTGCCTCCAACAAGTCGGGGGTTCCCAAGCCCACTCCCACGGGCTCTGGGCTGCCGCCTCGACAGCCTCCGGAGCCTGAGCCGCCGATGTCTGGAGGCTTAGATATTCCCGAGTTCTTGCGCCGCCGACGGCCCCCTTCGTAGGGTAGGGTGGAGGTATGCTGGTATCTTGGTGCCGGTTGTCAAGGGTGGGGAGTGCTTTGGGGTTAGGCCATGAACATTGTTGTCTTGGCGGGGGGGCGTTCGGCAGAACGTCAAGTCTCTTGGGTAACGGGTAAAGCCTGCAAACGGGCTTTGGAGGACCTGGGCCATCGGGTCAAGGTAATCGACCCAGAGGAGGATCTGCCTCTGCGCCTTTGGCAGGAACGGCAAGCCGGCTGCGACTTCGTTTGGATTGCCTTGCATGGCCCCGGTGGCGAGGATGGGGTGGTACAGGGAATGCTGGACTGGC
This sequence comes from Thermostichus sp. MS-CIW-38, assembly GCF_054058415.1. Classification (NCBI taxonomy): domain Bacteria; kingdom Bacillati; phylum Cyanobacteriota; class Cyanophyceae; order Thermostichales; family Thermostichaceae; genus Thermostichus; species Thermostichus sp. MS-CIW-38. Next base: position 125,115 of record NZ_JBSSAH010000006.1, read on the forward strand.
TGGGCCTGCCCTACCAGGGATCCGGGCCGCTGGCCAGTGCTCTGGCCATGGATAAGCTGGTCTCCAAGCAGATCTTTCGCGCCGCGGGGATCCCTACCCCCGATTGGCAGGTTTGGGACGACCAAAGCCCCCTCACTTGGGCCGACTGTGCGGCAGAGTTGGGATCCCCACTGGTGGTTAAGCCCAGCAACAACGGCTCGACGGTGGGCATCAGCATTGTCCGGGATGAGAGGTCATTTGCTCAGGGGCTGGAGTTGGCCCGCTCGGTCTCGTCGCGGATTTTTCTGGAGCGCTATGTTCCCGGAAAGGAGATCACCCTCTCGATCTTGTCCGGCCAAGTTCTTCCGGCCATTGAGATCATCCCCGCCCAAGGCGACTTCTACGACTACGAAGCCAAGTACGCACCCGGTGGCTCGCGGCATTTGATCCCCTGTTCCCTCAGCCCGGCAGGGTTGGCCCGCTGTGAGGCTGCAGGTCTGAAGGCCTACCAGGCGTTGGGGTGCGAAGGCTTGGCGCGGGTGGATCTGCGGGTGGATCCCGAGGAAAATCCTTGGGTGTTGGAGGTGAATACACTGCCCGGCATGACCCCCACTTCCCTCTGTCCCGATGCGGCGGCAGCTCTGGGGTGGACGTTCACCGAGTTGGTGGAGCGAATGCTGCAGGATGCCTTGCAAAAAGCCCAATTGACCGGATCCCGGCACCCTCAAAGTTCATCGGCGACTCTCGGCAACGCTCCGTAAACTACCCGACCCTGACTGCTTCGCAGTACAGGGCGGGCTTTCGGTAGCCCTGCAGTTGGCAAGCCAACCACGAACCTCTAGGCTGGTTTA